>DASXTN010000093.1:0-4039 GCA_036505435.1 Thermoanaerobaculia bacterium
CCCTCGACCGAGGTTCGCGTCGAAGGGTGCTTGACCTTGATGTAGCCGATTTCGTTCATCTCGAGCTTGCCACGGAAGATCCCCGTGTTCGGCAGATGCCCGATCGCGATGAAGACACCGCCCGTCGGGAAGCGCGAGAGCATCTCGGTCTTCGTATCTCGGAGAGTCACGCCAGTGATGCCCATTCCGTCGCCGTGGATCTCGTCGACGACGGCGTTCAGTTTCCAGTGGATCTTCGGGTTGGCGCGGGCGCGGTCGAGCATGATGCGCGACGCCCGGAACTCCTCACGGCGGTGGACGATCGTCACCTTGCTCGCGAACTTCGTCAGGAAGGTCGCTTCCTCCATCGCGGTGTCGCCGCCGCCGACCACCACGAGCTCCTTGCCGCGAAAAATCGGGAGCGGACCGTCGCACGTCGCGCAGGCGGAGACCCCCGGCTGCCGTTCGGAAGGAATCCCGAGCGCCTTCGCCGACGCGCCCGAAGCAATGATGACGGCGTCGGCGGTCAGGTTCGAGCCGGAGTCGAGGGTCAGGCGAAACGGGCGAGCCTCGAAGTCCACCTCGGTGACCATGTCGAGGAGGATTTCGGTCCCGAACCGCTTGGCCTGCGCGCGGAAGACATCCATGAGCTCGGGTCCTTGGATCCCGTCCGGGAAGCCGGGATAGTTCTCGACATCCGTCGTGATCGTGAGTTGCCCGCCGGGCTGCGGCCCTTCGATCACGAGCGGTTCGAGGTCGGCGCGGGACGCGTAGAGGGCGGCCGTCCATCCGGCGGGACCGGACCCGATGACGGCGACGCGGTAGTGGATCTTGGTTGCGGGCATCGGATTCCTTTGCGGCGCGAGAATATGCGAGCGCCGTCGGCAGCGTAAACCTAAAACGCGCCATCGAAAGTACGCGCGTAAAGACTCTGTCGGTGCGGGGTTTAGACTGCAAAGTGGTAAGTGGAGACCTGACCCCATGATCGCGCGCCGACTCACAGGCTTTGGCACGACCATCTTTACAGAGATGACGCGACTCGCCATCGAGCATGGCGCGATCAACCTCGCTCAGGGCTTTCCCGACTTCGACGGCCCGGACTTCGTCAAGCAAGCGGCGATCGAAGCCATCCGCGCCGGTCACGGCCAGTACGCTCGAATGACCGGCATTGCCGAGATCCACGAGGCGCTCTCGGCGAAGTATCGGCGTGACTACGGTCTCGACTACCGGCCGGGGGAAGAGCTGACGGTCACGTCCGGGGCGACCGAAGCAATTTTCGCGACGATCCAAGGGATCTGCGACCCTGGGGACCGTGTTCTCGTGTTCGAGCCTTACTACGACTCATACAAGGCAAGCATCCTGATGGCCGGAGCGGTCCCGGTGTTCGTCACCCTCGAAGCGCCCGAGTGGCGCTTCGATCCGGCGAAGCTCGAGGCCGCGCTCGCCGAGCGCACGCGCGCAATCCTCGTGAACACACCGCACAATCCGACGGGCAAGGTGTTCTCGACCAGCGAGCTCGAGGAAATCGCGCGACTCTGCATCGAGCGCGACCTCGTGTGCATCACCGACGAGGTCTACGAGCACATGGTGTACGAGGGCGAGCACGTCCCGATGGCGACTCTGCCCGGAATGCGCGAACGCACGATCACGATCTCGAGCTTCGGAAAGACGTTCTCGCTCACGGGCTGGAAAATCGGCTGGGCCGCGGCACCTCCGGAGCTCTCGAAAGCCGTCCGTGCGGCGCACCAATTCATCACCTTCGCCACCGCGACTCCGCTCCAGCACGCGGCGGCGTGCGCGCTTTCGGCCGGACCCGAGTATTACGAGGAGCTCCTGGCCGGCTACCGCGCGCGCCGTGACTACCTCGTCGGCGCGCTCGCGCAGATCGGCTTCGAGTTGCGGACCCCGGCGGGGACGTACTACGTGTGCGCGGACTTCCGCCGCTTTGGACACGTCGGAGACGACGTCTCGTTCTGCCGTCACTTGATCGAGGACTTCGGCGTCGCGGCGATCCCGCCCTCCTTCTTCTACGACCGGCCGGAGAAAGGGCGCGGTTACGTACGCTTCGCGTTCTGCAAAGAGATGCAGACGCTGGAAGCGGCAGTGGAACGGCTCGGCAAGTTAGTTCCCTCTCCCCATCGGGGAGGGGGTTAGTGTGAGGGGCTCGTGCGTGTAGCTCTGATCCAGATGGACCTCGCCTGGGAGGACGTCGCCGAGAACCACCGGCGGGCGGCCCGGCTTCTCGCAAGCGCCAAGGAAGGTGATGCGGCGCTCGCGGTTCTGCCCGAGATGTTCTCGACCGGCTTCTCGATGAATGCCGACCGGATCGCGCAGCCGCCGGGCGGACCGTCCGAAACGTTCCTGCGCGGCGAGGCACAGAAGCTCGGCCTCTGGATCCTCGCGAGCGTGCCGGAAAAGGGGGAGCCCATGCCGCGGAACATGGCGCTTCTCGTTGCTCCGGACGGATCGGTCGTGCGCTACGCGAAGATCCATCCGTTCTCGTACGCCGGGGAACACCGCGTATACACCGCGGGCGATCAGGTCGTTACGGCCGAGATCGAAGGAGTCCGCGTTACGCCGTTCGTTTGCTACGACCTGCGCTTTCCCGAGCCGTTCCGCACCGCGGCGGCGGACACGGATCTCTTCGCCGTGATCGCGAACTGGCCGGACAAGCGTCGCGAGCACTGGAGGACGCTCTTGCGCGCGCGGGCGATCGAGAATCAGGCATACGTGGTCGGCGTCAACCGGGCAGGGGAAGCGGACGGGCTGCACTATGCCGGTGATTCCGCGATCATCGCGCCTCTCGGGGAGACGCTCGCCGAGGCGGGTGACCGCGAGCAGGTGCTGTTTGGCGACGTGGACCCCGAGGTCGTGAAAAAGCTGCGCGCGCGCTTCCCAGCCTTGTCCGACCGCCGCCCCTCCGCGTACAAGAGATAGGGTCAGGTCTCCACTTGCCACATTGGGGGTCAGGTTTCCACTTGCCGCACAAGATGCGGTCGCTCAGTTCATGCCGCGGCTCGTTTCGAGATCTGCAACCAGTCTCTCGACCCGTTCTCGCAGATAACGACGGCGCCTCTTCTGGATCTCAACCATGATGTTTCCGACACGCCCCCTCTTTAATCCGAACGCACCGCCGATTTCCCGCGCCGATTTGCCGCAGAGTCTCCGACAGAGATAAATCGCGGCGAGCTTCGCGTCGCCCGCCTCCCGTCCGGCAAGGTCCTCCGGCGGCAGCCCCCATTCTTTCGCGACAAGCCTTCGGATCTCCTCGATTTCGAGAACCCTGGGAGCCCGATGCGCGGCAGGGATTTCCTGAGCCGATCGCTGCCGCTTCGCCTGGACTGACATCTCTTCGAGGAAGCGTCGGTCGCCGAGGTAGATCTGTCGACGCACGCGTTCGAGCGGCGAGTCCGGCCTTCGTGCTCCGTCGGCGACGAATCGAGCGTACGCGCCGTTCGCGCCGGACCCGAAAGCGGCGAACAACGCAAGCGTCCCTCCGACCTCGAGCCACGGAGGCGGCATGATCGCTCCTGAGGTCGCTCGATAGTTGCTCCACGGCCAGTCCTCCGGGCGACGTGCGAGCCCCGCGCGGACGGGGTTCAGCACGATGTATCGGTGCAGTTCGAGCAGATGCGCTTGCTTCTGAACGACAACCGCTTTGAAGCGGCCCTCGAACACGTGACCTGCCCGGCCGTGCCGCCGGTTGAAGTGCTGGGAGTACCGTGCGTTGAGGGAATGCATCCCGCGCGAGAGCGTTGGACGGCCCGTTTCCACAAGGAGGTGGTAGTGATTTCCCATCAGGCAATAGGAGTGAAGGAGCCATGCCTGGTCTGGGATGATTGAGGCGAGGACGTTCAGGAAATGGCGCCGATCCACAGAGTCGCGAAAGATCGGTCCGCGTTCATGGCCGCGGCTGGTTACGTGGTACAGCGCCCCGGGAAACTCCAGGCGGAGGGGTCTCGACACATGCACTCGCTTCTATGGATTGTCATGTGGCAAGTGGAGACCTGACCCCCGATGTGGCAAGTGGAGACCTGACCCTCAGTAGCGCGTCGATGCC
>DASXTN010000094.1:0-2637 GCA_036505435.1 Thermoanaerobaculia bacterium
GCGCGTCATCGTTTCTTCGGCGCGGCCAGCGACTCTTTGCCGGCGGGCACGACCGAAAGTACGACGCGCGCGTCGTCGCGGAGGTAGGCACGCGCGGCCGATTGCAGATCGCGGACGTCCAGAGAGGTGTAACGCGCCAGATCTTCGGTGAAGTAATCAGGCCGGCCCGCGTAGAACTCGTACAGGTTCAGCCGGTCCGCCTTTCCGCCGAAACCTCCGACGCGCTCGAGGGCGCCGTAGAAGGCGGACTCGATCTGGTTGACCGCGCGTTCGAGCTCGCGCGCGGCAGGCGGTTCGGCTTTGATCTTCGCGAGCTCCTCCGCGATCACCTTCTCGAGCTCAGCCAATCCGTGACCCTCCCGCGCCGTCGCCGTGACGAGGAAGGTCGATCCGAGGGCGCCCGAGTTCTGGCTGGCAGACACGTCCTGCGCGATCTGCAGCTCGTAGACGAGCCTCTTGTAGAGCCGGGAGTTCTTTCCGGAGGCGAGGATGCGCGCGAGCACGTCCATCGCCTCGTCCCCCGGATGGAAGAACGCCGGAGCGAGCCAGGCGAAGTAGAGACGGGGCAACTGAACCTGGTCCTCGAGCGTCAGGCGCTTTTCGGACGTCAGTACGGCAGTCGGGGCGGAGAGCGGCGGAACCGCAGCTCCGCGCGGCACGTCGGAGAACCACTTCTCGACGAGGCGCCGCGCTTCCGCCGGATCGATGTCGCCCGCCACGACGAGCGTTGTATTGTTCGGGCCGTAGTAGCTCTTGAAGAATTGCACGACGTCCTCGTAGCTCGCCGCGGTCAGGTCCTCCATCGAGCCAATGACCGGCCAGTGGTAGGGATGGGCGGGAGGAAAGACCTCTTCCGGCAGCTTCAGGAACGCCTTCCCGTACGGGCGGTTCTCGTACGATTGCCTTCGCTCGTTCTTCACCACGTCTCGCTGGCCGTTCACCTTCTGCGGGCTCATCGCATCGAGCAGATACCCCATGCGGTCGGACTCGAGAAAGAGTGCGAGCTCGAGCGCGTTCGAGGGCACCGTTTCCCAGTAGTCGGTGCGGTCATTGTCGGTCGATCCGTTGTTGTCGCCTCCCGCCGCTTCCAGCCAGTTGTCGAAGTCGCCTTCCGGCACGTGGCCGGAGCCCTCGAACATGAGGTGCTCGAAGAGGTGCGCGAACCCAGTGCGTCCCGGTTTCTCCCGCGCCGACCCAACGTGATACCAGGCATTGACCGCTACCAGCGGCACGCTGTGATCCTCGTGGAGGATGACCTCGAGCCCGTTGGGCAGAGTGAACTGGGTGTATGGGATGGTCAGAGGCTTTGCCTCCTGCCCGGCGGCAGAACCGGACAGGAGGACGGAGAGCGAGACCAGCGGGACCAGGACGAAACGGACTTTCATCATCGGTTCCGCGGTCGAGTACGCTGGCGCGCGAAGAAAGTTATGCCGGGGTCAGGTCCTCCGCCTCGACGATGCGGGTGAACGGGATGTTTGCCGTCTCATTCAACTCACGAACGTTCTCGCGGTTCGGCGCTTCGAAGAGACACATGCAGCGCGATTCGCTCGGAACGAACGTGCTTCGAATGTAACGAACCGGCTTTCCCTCCGACGTCATCTTCCTGCCGGTCTGGATCGCGGCTTTCTGGGCGGCCGCGAGCGCTTCCATCGTGATGCCAGGAAGATTGCGATCAGCCATGTAAACGGGCATGGGAACCTCCTCTTGAAAACGAACGTGTTCGCGAGGGCGGGATTCTACGCCCGGCGTGACGCGAGTAGAGTCGAACGCCCCCCTCGCCCCAGGGATGAGCGGCTAGCGGGCGACTCCGCCACGGGGCGGCGCGAGAGACGCCTCGCCGCGCTCGAGCAGCCCCCGGACGAGCCCTGCGTACACTCCAACCGCCGCTTCGACCTCCGCGAGCGAAACCTTCTCTTCCGCGCCGTGGGCGTCGCGAATCGATCCGGGGCCGAAGAGGATCGGCTCGCCCCAGGCGGGAAGAAGAGGCAGGTCGCAGGCGAACGACACGATCTCCGCGGACTCGTCCCGGGGAAACCGGAAGGAGACAGGGTCGGACCGGTATCCCACCTTGAGCTCCACGCGGCCCTCGGCCATCGGTCGAATGTGGGCCAGCAGACTCTCGATCGGGTCGCCCGTGCGGAAGATGATCTCAGCGCGCGCGCTCTCCGCGATCACGTTCGGCGCGGTGCCGGCCTGGAGCACGCCGACGTTCATCGTCGTGTCGCCGAAGGTGGGATGCTCGGGGAGGTTGAGCGTGCGGAGGTCGTTCAAGAAGTCGAGAAGCGGGTCGACCGCGGATCGACCCGTCTCCGGAATCGACGAGTGGCCGGAGATCCCGCGCGCCTCGACCTCGATCCGCAGACAGCCTTTCGATCCCGCGACGAAGCGACTTGCCGTGGGCTCTCCTCCGATCAGATAGCGGGCGAGGTGCGGCCGCCGGTTCGCGGCGAGGGCGCCGTCGGAACCGCGCTCTTCTCCGACCAGCACGAGGAGTCCGACCTCTCCGGTGCCCTCCCGCGCGAGCTCCTCGAGGGCGATCGCCTGGGCGGCGAGGCTCGCCTTCGCGTCGCACGCTCCGCGGCCGATCAGGATGTCCCCTTCGCGCCGCGGCGGAAAAAAGGGGGGGACGGTATCGGC
>DASXTN010000095.1:0-7528 GCA_036505435.1 Thermoanaerobaculia bacterium
ATCTCTCGCCGGAAGCGCTCCATCATCGCGGGATCGGCGGCGATCTCGAACCGGATCGTCTTGAGCGCCACGTGGGCGCGCAGCTCCCTGTCCTCCGCCTCGTAGACCTCGCCCATCCCTCCCCGGGCGATGAAACGCACGATCCGATAACGATCCGCGACGAGGTCGCCGGAACGGAACGTCTGGTCTTCGAGCGGCGCGGGAGGCCCTTCCTCGCCGTAGGGCGTCGTCGCCGCGAAGGTCTCGTCGTCGCGAGGATCGGACATCGTGTGGTGCGCGGATTATCTCTTAGCGGGCCGCGGAGAACTCGCCCTCGGCCAGAGGCACCCACTCGATCCGACCCAGGTTCGATCCTTGTTGAAGGCGACGCCCATCATCTTGCCCTGGGACAGGCGGGCGAGCGTCGTGACGGGGAAGGGCTTGCCGTCGCGCCAGACGAACATGACGCGGACCTCGACCTTCGAGAAGGTACCATCGGTTGTTTCGATCGCCGGCGCGTACTCGACCTTGCGCATCAGGATGGTGTGCGGGCGTTGCTCGTCGGGCACGGTCGCCAGATCCGTCGCCGTCACTTCGACCTTGACGCCGGAGCCCGCGAAGGAGAAGAGAGGCTTCAAGACCCAGCTCGAGGGATCTTGCGGGGGCGCCGCGAGATCCGAGAGAAAGACCGCTTCGGGCACGGCTGAGTGACGAAGCTCCGGCAGGCAATGCTTGCTCCACCGGAAGTACCAATTCGGATGTCCCGCCCAGGAGACGTCGAACGGCTGGCGGAGATCGAACGGAAGGGCGATCCCCTTCGCCTCGAGCTCGTCGAAGATCAAGCGGTTGTAAATCCGCAGGATCCGTGTCGGCGTTCCGCCGCGGCGGTACCAGAGCTCGCGTCCGCGCTTCTCGATCTCGCGAGGATCAATTGCCCGCACGCCCCAAAACTGCTCGGTAAAAGCGAAGTCGATTCCGGTCTTCTGACGCGGCGGATCGAGATCGAGCAGAACGACGTTCTCCGGCGGAAGGCCGCCCAGGATCGCGTCGCCCACGATCTTCTTGTAGGACTCGGTATCCAGGCCGGAGAGATACCAGTCGAGCCGCTCCTCTTCAGGACAGAGGTTCGCGAGCTCCTCGCACTGCGCGATCTGAAACGCGTAGAGGCTCGGGAACGCCTGCAGCTCGATCAGCTTCGGTTCGAGTTGGCCATTCGCGCCGCGCGTGACGGCGAAGTCGGTGACGGCGAAGAGCGGCAGAGGATCGCAGCCCGGAAGCTCGAAGCGTTTCGGCACCGCCGACTCGGAGCGCTTCAGGGCTTCGGGTGTCGAGAGCTGGCGGAAGATCTCGAAGGATGCCGAGACCATCTCGTCCCGAAGATCGGGCGGAAGAAACACCGGGCTCTCGGCGAGCCGAAATGGGATCGCCATCCCGCCGCGCTCTTCGAGGCGGCGCTGATACGAGCGGTATTTCTCCCCCGAGAAGGCCTCGTTGTAGGCGCGGCGGAGCTCTCGAATCAAAGTGGTCCTCGCGCCGATGCTATCCCCTCACCCGGACCCTCTCCCGGAAGGGAGGAAGGCCGTCCGCTTCCCCAAGCGTTTCGTCCTTCTCCGAGGGGCTTTGAAACCGATGTGTGCGCGCGGCTATCGGGAAGGGATCGTTGCTGCAACTTCTCCGGGCGTATTCTTCGAGGATCCTCGGAGGATGACATGAGACACTCCCGTCGCTATCGGGCCGCGATTCTTCCCCTCCTCGCCGCCTCAGTCCCGGCGGCGCTCTCCCAACAGCAGACTCCGCCGACCTCCGGCGCCGTCCAGGAACGAGCCGTCGCGACGGTCGTCGAGATCCCTGTCAACGTCGTCGGCAAGGATGGGAAGCTGGTCGCCGGCCTGAAGGCGGAGGACTTCGAGCTCTATGATGACGGGAAGAAGCAGCCGATCAGCGGTCTCGAAGTGATCGACCTCTCGAATCCGCCGGCCGCGGCGCCCTCGGGCGAGATCCGGGGAGAGATTCCCGCCTCGGCCCGCCGCCTCTGGCTCATCGTCTTCGATCTCTCCTACACGAGCATGACAGGGCTGCTTCGCGCGCGCGAGGGTGCGCGGGAGTTCGTCACGAAGTCGATGGCGGCGAACGACCTCGCGGCCGTCGGCACGCTCTCGATGGACACGGGATGGAAGCTGCTTGTCAACTTTACCCGCGATCGCTTCCAGCTCGCCGCGGCCATCCACACGCTCGGCCTGCCCGCGCTGGCCATACCGAGCTCGGACCCTCTGGCTTTCGCGTTCGCGCCTCCGAATCCCGCCGGGTCTCCGAGCGGCGGCGAGGCGTCTCGTCTGAGCAAGAACGTCACGGCGGATGATCTGAAGGATCTCCAAATGCTCGTCAAGGCCGCCAACGACGATCTTGCCCGGGGGCGTGTGGCGAAGCTCGTCAACTCGCTGGCCGGCATCGGCCGAGTGCTCGATTCCGTTCGCGGCCGCAAGCACGTCCTCTTCTTCTCCGAAGGCTTTGAGACGCGTCTGCTCTCGGGGGCTGCCGTTGGCGGCGGCGGAATCGCGTCCGCCGGTGCCTCGCCTCAGGAAGTCGGCGAGGCCGCGATCTCGGGCGAGATCTGGAAGATCGACAGCGATGCACGGTTCGGGAGCGCCTCGATGCGAGAGCGGCTCGTCGATGCCCTCTCGCGGTTCAAGCGCTCCGACGCGGTTCTCGACACCGTCGACATCAGCGGGCTTCGGACGGGAGTCGACGTAGAGGGCACCAAGCCCGGCAGCGGGACGGACGCGCTCTTCACGATGGCGTCCGAGACCGACGGCGACTTCGTCCGCAACGCCAATCAGCTCGGGAGCGAGATTCAGAAGGTGGCCGAGCGGACCGCCCTCGTCTACCTGCTCGTCTATCAGCCGAAGCAATTGTCCAAGCCCGGGACCTTTCACAAGCTGAAGGTCGCGGTGAAGGCGCCGGCTTCCAGAGTCCTCGCGCGCTCCGGCTACTACGAGCCGCGTCCCTACACCGCCCTCTCGCCGCTCGAGAAGCTGCTCGTCTCGGGCGACCTCGTGACTGGCGGATCTCGAGGAGAAGGGATCGAAGGGCATCTCCTCGCAGCACCGTTCGCCTCGCCCTCCGAGGCGCCGCAGGTCCCGATCGTGCTCGAGATCCCGGGACGCTCGCTTCTCGCCGGCGACTCCGGGGAAAAGACGGCCGTACAGATCTTTGCCTACGCCAACGACCCCGCCGGCACGCTCGCCGACTACATCGCTTCGGAGATGTCTCTCGATCTCCGCAAGCTCCGGCAGAACCTCGAGTCGGGAGGGATCAAGTTCTATGGGACTCTGTATCTGCCGGCGGGCGATTACGGGGTGCGCGCCCTCATCCGAAACGCGACGACCGGGCGCTCCGGAATCGTGTCGGCGAAGGTCCGCGTGCCTCAGATACCGGGCGGCTCTCCGACGGTGCTTCCGCCGTTCTTCTCGGAGCCGGCGGGCCGCTGGGCCATGGTGCGCGGGAATCCCCGCTCCGACGCTCCGCCGCGCGTCTTCGACTACCCGTTCGCGGTCGGCGGAGACTCCTTCGTTCCCGCGGCGCTTCCTGCCCTCTCCAACGGTACCGAGGCGCAGGTCGCCATCTTCACTTACAACTTCGGAGGGGGGGCAAAACCGGCCGCGCTCCAGGTCAAGTCGGAGATCGTGGGACCGGACGGCAAGGCGCACCCCGTGGAGTTGAAGGTCGCGAAGCAATCCGATTTCGAGCGGGGGGGCGGGCGAAAGCTTCTCCTCGCCTTCAAGCCCGAAGGTCTCGTCCCGGGGCGCTACGAGCTGAAGGTCGCCGTCAGCGATCCGGCCTCGAAGGCGACGGGCGAGAGCGGCAGTGCTTTCGAGATCAAGTGACAAGGCCTGCGGCCTGTCAGTCCGGGATCCCTCGCTGCGCTCGGGATGAACGCGTCGCCGACGGCGGCGACGCGTTCAAATCAGGAACCTCCCGTCCCTCATGACCTGCTCTCCGTCGAACCAGATGTCGAAGCGGCGGCCAACGATGTCGATGTGCGTCGTGCTCTTCCAGTTCGCGCCGGTGTGCTCGGCGTACGGATGGCCGAAGGCCAGATGCAGCGTCGGCAGCTTCTCGTCCTGCAGGATGTTCCCGATGACGTCGAAGACCGCGACGTTCGTTCCGATCGCAAACTCTCCGACCCGGTTCGAGTTCTCGTCGGTGGAGATGTAGGCGCGGAAGTCCTCGAGGAGATCCTCCCGCGCGCACTCGACCTCCACGATGCGGCTGTTCTCGATCGTGACGGTCAGCGGGTTCTCCTGGAGGTCGCCGTAGCGGGCGCAGAGGTAATCGCCCACCACGCCGTCGGCCACGTATACGCCGTCGACGCGCTCCGGAGCGGTCAAGACCTCGCCGCCCGGAAGGTTCCCCCACTTGGCGGTCGAGATGATTCCGGACGTCTTCAGCCACTTGATCGCCGGATCGAAGGTGGCCTCGATTCGAGAGCCCGCCGGAGAGGTCGCCACGATCTTCGCGGCCTTCATGGCGCGCTCTAAGACGCGGCGGGAGATCGCGTCGACCTCCTCGAAGTTCGCCCGCATCGCCTCCACCATGATCCGGCGAGAGATGGAGACCATGTGCGCGTGGCGAATCTGACGCCGGTCGATGATCGCCGTCAGCGCCCGCCGAAAGGCGAGCTCCCCTTTCTTCGGCTGCGCCGCGTAGATCGAGACGTCCGCGCGCTCGAGTGCCGCTTTAATCGTCGGTGGAAGGGTCAGCATCGGCCGGGCCCCGTAGTCCTCCATGACGTGGACCTCGATGGGCGCGCCGACCTCGCGTACCTGGTCGGCCAGGCTCGCCGCGATCTCATCGGTCTCCCGGTCCGTGACGATCACGACGAGCTCCTCCGGGCGCACCCGCAGACACGTCTGGATCGCGTTGCGGGCTCCCGGGACGAGGTCCTCGGCGGTGGCGGTCTGCAGTCCGGTGTCGTTGGACATCGTGGTGGTTTTCTCCTTGCGGCCAGGATTCAAACGGACGAATTGGATTCGATCCGCTGATATGGCGTTTCGACCGGCAGCCCGTGGCTCGTCTCTTCGCAGATGTAGTCGACGACCTTCTTGAAGTCTCCGCCGCTCGACTCGTAGACCCGCAATTGCCGGTCGGCGCCCGTTCCGTTCTCGAGGATCCAGTTTAGCGCTTCCACCTCACGCCGGGAATCGAGCTCGTCGACGACGTCGCTCACGAAGTCGAGCATCTCGACCATGAGCGAACGAAACGGCACCTCGATCTCCTTGCCGAAGTCGATCAACTTGCCGTCGATTCCGTAGCGGCTGGCGCGCCACTTGTTCTCGAGGATCAAGGCCCGTCGATACCGTCGAAATCCGAGGTTCTGCACGCGGAGCTTGTAGAGCTTGACGCAGATGGCCTGGATGAGCGCCGCGATCGAGACCGTTTCCTCCAGCCGCATCGGGATGTCGCAGACTCGGAACTCGATCGTCTCGAAGAACGGGTGAGGGCGCACGTCCCACCAGATCTTCTTACCGTTGTCGATGCAGTTGGTCTTCACCAGGATCCGAACCAGGTCGTCGAATTCCGCGGGCGATTCGAAGGATGGCGGGATGCTCGTTCGCGGAAAGCGGTCGAAGACCTTGGTGCGGAAGCTCTTGAGGCCCGTATTCCGCCCCAGCCAGAAGGGGGAGTTCGTCGAGAGGGCCAGAAGGTGCGGCAGAAAATAGCGCGCCTCGTTCATGATCTGGATGGCGAGGGCGCGATCCGCGATCCCGACGTGCACGTGCAAGCCGAAGATGAGGTTGGCACGCGCGAGAAGCTGCATCTCCTCGACGACCCGGTCGTAGCGCGGATCCGGGAAGATCTTCTGGTCGGCCCAGTTGGAGAAGGGGTGCGTGCCGGCCGCCGCGACGCGCATGCCGTTCTTGCGCGCGAGCCGGATGATCTCCGTGCGCATCTCGCCGACGTCCTGGCGCACTTCCCCGATGTTCTTGCAGATTCCGGTGCCGATCTCGATGACCGACTGATGCATCTCCGGCTTGACCCGCTCCTTCAGAACGAGCCTTCCCTCATCCAGGATCTCCTGGACGTGGGAGCGCAGCTCTCGCGTCTCCGGATCGATGATCTGGAACTCTTCCTCGACGCCGAGCGTGAAGGCGGGCTTTTCCATGAACAGGGCTAAGCCTCGCGACGGGGACGGGGGGCTGCGGGCCGCGGCGCCGCGGGCCGCCGGGGCCGTGCCGCGGGACGCTTGCCGGACGGGCCGTTGCCGCCGGCGAGGAAGCCCTGCCAGCGATAGTCGGTCACCGCCGGCGTCTCCTCCTGGACCCGATCGATCAGCCATTTCGCGGCGTGCTCGACGACCCAAGTGAAATTCTCCGGCCCGACCGAGTGCACGTCGGCGTCGGGCGCGGGATTGAGGAAGTCGATCGCGTAGGGAATCCCGTCCCGCACGGCGAATTCCAGCGTGTCGAAATCGTAACCGAGCGCTCCCGTCAGCTTCAGGCAGTCGGCATGGAGACGCTCGGACAAGGCCGCGTCGATCGGCGGTGGATTCTTCGCGTACCGGCCGGCGTGAGGCTCCCGGGGGTCGTAACGCATGAGGTGGACATCCTTGCGGCCGATCGCGTAGCAGCGGAAGTACTGGTCGAAGACGATCTCTTCCTGCAGCGTCATCACGTTCTGACCCGAGGCGCGGTAGGCCTCGAAGAACTCGTCGGGGTTGGTGACGCTATAGACGCTCTTCCAGCCGCCGCCGGAGTAGGGTTTGAAGTAGGCCGGAAACCCGACGTACTGGAACATCTCGTCCCAATCGAGCGGATAGACGAGGTTCGACATCGACTCGGAAGTCGTGTCGGGCGGGTGCTGATTGGAGGGGAGAAGGACCGTCTTGGGAACTGCAACCCCCACCGCTCGCGCGACGACGTTGTTGAAGAACTTGTCATCCGCCGACCACCAGAATGGGTTGTTGACGACGATCGTTCCGTCGGCGACCGCCTTCTTCAAGATCGCGCGGTAGAAGGGGATGTCCTGACTGATCCTGTCGAGGATCAGGTCATAGCTTTTGGGGCTGTCGAGGCGCACCCCCCCGATGTGGACCGGCTCGGCCGCGACCGGCGCGCCGGCCCGGTTGATCCGCTCTATGAGCGCATACGGAAAGGAGCGCTCCTGCCCGAAGAGAATGCCGATGCGTTTCATGAAAGGTCCTTCACGATTTTGTGATGCCAGGCGTCGCCCGGAGAAACGCGCATTATCTCACGGCGCGTTTTTTCGCTGAGTCTCGAGCTGCGTCAGGTTGTAGGGGAGGGGCTTGTCCCCTCCCGCTCTCTTGCGGGGCGGCCGCGAGGGCCGCCCCTACTTGGCGGCCGTGGCCATCCCCTTCACGTACTGATTCATCCAGGCCAGGTTGCGTTCGCCCAAGTCGCGGATGAGTCGCGGCTCGCGCGGTCCGTGCGGCTGGCGGGTCAGCTGCAGCGAGTCCTTCCCGTCGGAGGAGGAGAGCCAGAGCTGCGTGCGATACTCGCTCTTGTCGCTCTCCATGACCGAATCGCGCACG
>DASXTN010000096.1:0-4264 GCA_036505435.1 Thermoanaerobaculia bacterium
CGTCGCCGGGAACGTCCCGGAGGAAGCTGCGATCGATCTTGATCGCCGAGACCGGAAACTTCTTCAGGTACGCGAGAGAGGAATAGCCGGTGCCGAAGTCGTCGATCGTGATCCTCACGCCCATTTCGCGAAGAGCATGCAGCAGCGAGGCCGTCAGTTGCACGTCCGCGGCGGCCGTGCTCTCCGTGATTTCGATCTCGAGCGCCGTGGAGGGCAGGCCGGTCTCTTCGAGGACGTGAGACACGTAAGAGGCGAAGCGGCGTTCGGTCAACTGTTTCAGCGAAACGTTGACTGCGACTCGCATATCGCGAAATCCGTCGCTGCGCCAGCGCACCGCCTCCTGACATGCGGCCCGCAGCACCCATCTCCCCAGCGGCACGATCACCGAGGATCTCTCGGCAACCGGTATGAAGTCGGCGGGATAGACGAGGCCACGCTGCGGATGCTTCCAGCGGATCAGAGCTTCGGCCGCGACCGTCTCCCCGCGTCCCGCGTGGATGATCGGCTGGAAGTGGAGCACGAACTCGTCGCGGTCCAGCGCCAGATGAAGGCTGCTCTCCAGGGTGAGCCGTTCCGCCGCCTGGAGGTTCATCTCCGCGGTAAAGATCTGCACCCGATTACGACCCTCCTTTTGCGCGTGCCGCATTGCTCGCTCCGCCGCCTGAATGAGCGTGTCCGCGTCCGACCCCACGGCGGGGTATGTCGCCAGCCCGATGGCGACGGTTGGACGCAGCTCCGTTCCATCCAGGGAAACCGGTTCGGAGACCGACCGCAGCAGTTTGTGAGCGAGGGCGATCACTGGAGCGACCTCGGTCAGGTCGGAGATCAGGATTCCGAAGGAGCCGTCGGTCGTTCTCGTGACGACGTCGGACTGCCGCAACCGCCCGGAGAGTCTCTGCGCGATCATCTGGACGAAGCGATCCGCGTTCGCGCGACCGAGGCTGTCGTTCACGAGCTCGAACTGATCGAGCCCCACGGCGAGAACCGCGACTGCGCGCTTCTCCCGCTCCGCGTGGGAGAGCGCCACGGCGAGCTTGGCACGCAACAGAGAAAGGTTGGGCAAACCGGTTGACGGGTCGTGATACGCATGAAACGTGAGCTGTTGCTCGGCTTGCTTGACGGCCGTGATGTCCCGCGCCATCAGGATGAACGCGCGGCCGGCACCCGTGGGCTGAAGCGGGTTGACGGCCAAGCTGCAGTGCACTCGCAGGCCGTCGGGTCCGACCAGCACGTGCTCGCGATCGGCGCCGGTCTCACGGTTCAGGAGGCGCCGCAGGCGCTCCTCGCTCTGCGGCGTTTCGCGGTCGATGAAGTCCTCGAACGATCGGCCGAGCAACATACTCTCGGGAACACCGAATAATCCGCAGGCAGCCGGGTTCACCAGTCGAACGCGGCCCTCTTCATCGCATACGAAAAGCGCCTCGACCATCGTGTCGAACACTTGCCGGGCGGCATGGATCGGCGTGATGTCGACGAGACCGTACGAACGGATCGCGCGCGCAGTGAGCGCGACGAAGCCGAGAACGAAGATCGAGCCGATCGGATAGACGGGTACGCCGAACGCGGGAAGGAAATCGACCGTCGCGAGCGCGGCGATGCCGAAGGCTGTAAGAAACGCAGGGACGCGGGCGCGCCTCTGTGGCCGCATACGCCGGCGCGCCCGCCACAGATCGCCGAGGCCGATGACGAAGCTGCCGAACATGTAAACCAGAAATGGGTGGGCGAGCGGTCCTTCGTATCGCGGGTAATAGCCCCACCGATAGTGATAGACGCCCGTAACGACGGTCTCCGTCGTGAGCCCGGCGACGGCGAAACCGGCCGCAATGGTCCAGAACGACGTCAGGAGAATCCGCCGTCCTTGCGTCACCCGCAGGAGCGCGGTCCAGAAATAGTAGACGGTCGGTGGGATGAAGCAGATCGCCACGAAAACGACCTTCGACCAGAAGATCGCCGTGGCTTCGTTCGTGGCCGTGAGGATCGCTCCCTGCGCCGCCAGCCAGAGCGCGAACGGTATCGTCATGACGACGAAGGGCCCCGTGGCAAGCGCCCCGCGCTTTGTTCTCCAGACTTGCCAGGCGAGCAGAGCGGTCGCGGCGCTCGTGACAAAAGGCAACAGCGCATACAGGCTGAGCCGGTACCCCGAGTGATGAAAGACGTCCATTCGCCTTGGTTTCAGACCATGGTAGCAGGGAGAGGTCGAGTCGACGTAGCGAAGCGAGGTCGCGGCGTCGCCCGGGACGTCCCCGGGAACGCCGAGCGTTACTGGAAGGTTCGGGCTCGGGCTCTATCCCCCGAGGCGGGTCGAAGGCGATCTCAATCCGGAATCGGATCTCTCGAGGTCGCTCCTGTAGAGCTCGTACGCCTTCTGATATTCCATGACTCGCGCGACCTCGGCGACGAACTCCTCGCTGTATCCGGCCCGCCGCAGCAGGTGAAATCCCATCTCCATCCCCGAGGTAATACCGCCTGCGGTGATGATGCGCCCCGCGTCGACGACTCGAGCGCGGCTGATGCGAGTGGCCGGCGCGATCTTGGCAAGCCGATCGATGGGGACCATTCCGGCGGGCGACGACTCGACGCGATCCGGTTCTTTTCGGTTGGTCGCCGGAAGGCCGTCTAAGAGTCCCATCTTTCCGTAGATCCACGATCCCGTGCAGACACTTGTCAGGAGCGTCGAGTCCGCCAGCGACCGGACGTATTCGTGCAGGCGCCGGTTGTGCAGCTCCTGGCGAGTGCCGAAGCCGCCCGGGATGAGAAACGCGTCCATGGCGGGAGCGTCGTCGAAGGAGTAGTTCGGCAGGACCGTGAAGCCGGCCTGGGTCTGGACAGGACGAAGCGAGTCGGCGATCAGGAACGCGTCGAGCTCGGGATCGAACCGGCGGGCCACGGAAAAGACCCCGTAGGGCGCGGCAAAATCGACGATCTCGGCATCCTTGAAGACGTAGATTCCGAGGCGAAACCCGGGTATTTGCGGCTTCTCTGCCATGGCGTCCTCCGGCTGGATCGGTTCGAGCCGAAGTCTATGACGCGGAGACCGCGGTGGGGCTTGGGGCTAGCCTCCGATCCCGAGCTGGTTCAAAAGAAAGGCATAGTCGAAGGCCGTCTCGCGCAGCTTGTCGTAGCGTCCGGAGGAGCCGCCGTGCCCGCCGGCCATGTTGACTTTGAATATCAGCGGGTTCGAGTCGGTCTTGGTGGCGCGCAGTCGCGCGACGTACTTCGCCGGCTCCCAGTACATCACCTGGCTGTCGTTGAAGGAGGTCTTGACCAGCATCGCGGGGTACGCCTTCGCTGCGATGTTGTCGTAGGGGCTATAGGTCCTCATGTACTCGTACTGCTCGCGAATGCGGGGATCGCCCCACTCTTCGAACTCGCCGACGGTCAGCGGAAGCGTGGGATCGAGCATCGTGCTGATGACGTCCACGAACGGCACACGCGCGATTGCCGCTTTGAACAGGTCAGGTCGCATGTTGACGACGGCTCCCACGAGCAGACCGCCGGCGCTTCCTCCCTCGATCACGAGACGGTCGCGCGACGTCCACTTCTCGTTGATCAAATGTTCGGCAACCGCGATGAAATCGCTGAACGTGTTCTTCTTCGCAAACATCCGCCCCTGGTCGTGCCACTTCTTTCCCATCTCGCCGCCGCCGCGCACGTGGGCGATCGCGTAGACGACGCCGCGATCGAAGAGGCTCACGCGATTCGAGCTGAACGTCGGCGAGCTCGATGCGCCGTAGGAGCCGTATCCCATCAGCAAGAGCGGGTTTTGGGCGTTGCGGGTCGTCCCTTTCTTGTAGACGATCGAGATCGGGATGAGCGTTCCGTCCGACGCCCGCGCATGGAGGCGCTCGGACGCGTAGCGCGAGGGGTCGTAGCCGCCGAGCACCTCCGTCCGCTTCAACAGCTTCCGTTGGCGGGTCGCCATGTCGTAGTCGAAGACGGATTCCGGCGTGACGAGCGACTGGTAGCGGAAGCGAAACATCGTAGTCTCGAACTCCCGGTTGTCCCCGGAAAAGGCCGCGTAGACGGGCTCGGGGAAATCGATGCGGTGAAATTCCCCGGTCGAGAACGACAGGATCCGGTACTGGCGTAAGCCGTCCTGTCGCTCGTGAAGGACCATATGACCGGCGAAGGCATCGATGCCTTCGATCATGACGTCCTCTCGATGGGGGACGATTTCTTTCCAGTTTTCGCGGCGTGGGTCCGCGGCCGACGTCATCACGACGCGGAAGTTCCGCCCCGTGTCGTTGACGCGCACGAAGAAGGC
>DASXTN010000097.1:0-2160 GCA_036505435.1 Thermoanaerobaculia bacterium
TCGCTCCGCCGCACGCGGGTCTTTCTCAAGGCACCGATCACGACGCCGCAAGGCGGAGGGTTCAAAAGCCTGAACGTCACCACGCGCAAGACCCTCGGTCTCTACGCCAACGTCCGCCCCTGCGTCGCCTACCACCCGTTCGTGAAGACACTGCACCCCGGCATGAACGTGGTGATCGTCCGCGAGAACGAGGAGGACCTCTACGCGGGGATCGAGCACCGGCAGACCGAGGACGTCGTCCAGTGCCTGAAGCTCATCAGCCGCCCGGGCTGCGAAAAGATCGTGCGGTACGCCTTCGAGTACGCACGCCGCAATCGGAGAGCCAAAGTCACCTGTTTCACCAAAGACAACATCATGAAGTTCACCGACGGGCTCTTTCACAGGGTCTTCGACGAGCTCGGCGTGGAATACCCGGACATCGAAAAGGAACATTGGATCGTCGACATCGGCGCGGCGAAGCTCGCCGACACGCCCGAGGCGTTCGACGTGATCGTTCTTCCGAACCTCTACGGCGACATTCTCTCGGACGTGGCCGCTCAGATCGCGGGCTCGGTCGGACTCGCCGGCTCCGCCAACATCGGAGAGCTCTGCGCCATGTTCGAGGCGATCCATGGATCCGCGCCCCGCCGGGCGGGGCAGAACCTCGCGAACCCGTCGGGACTCCTGCTCGCATCGGTGATGATGCTGGTGCACATCGGGCAAGTGGACGTTGCCGAGCGGGTTCACAACGCCTGGTTGAAGACGCTCGAAGACGGGATCCACACGTACGACGTTTACACTGAGGGAAAGAGCTCCCGGAAGGTGGGGACGCGCGAGTTCGCTGACGCCGTGATCGAGAGGCTCGGCAGCCGGCCCGAGACCTTGAAGCCGGCGAGCTACGCGGAGGCGTCTTCCCAGGCGTTTGCGGCGGGAGTCCGCGAGCGTGTGGCTGCAAAACGCGCGCTGGTCGGAATCGATCTTTTCGTGAACTGGCGCGGCGCCGCGGAAGAGCTCGCGCGCCGGATCCGGCCGCTCGTCGCCGGCGATCTCGCGCTCACGACGATCAGCAATCGCGGGATCAAGATCTGGCCCGATGGCTTTCCCGAGACGATGCAGACCGATCACTGGGTCTGTCGGTTTCTCGGGGGCGGCTCCGCGACGACGACGCACACTGCCCTCGCCGATCTTCTCGGCCGCGCGGCGCAGGCGGGAATCGATTTCATCAAAACGGAGAACCTGTACACGTTCGACGGAGAGCGCGGATACTCGCTGGGACAGGGGGAGTAACGGGAGTCCAAAGTCCCAAGGAGTCAAGCGGGCGCGAAGATCACCAACGCGTAGTCGCCGACGACGCGAAACCCCAACGCCTCGTAAGCGGCACGGGCGGCGCGATTCTTCTCGTCGGTGAAGAGGACGGCGCGTCGGACTCCCTGGCTCCCCGCATCCACGAGCGATCCCGCTACGACCGCGCGCCCGTAACCTCGTCCCCGGAGCTCCGGCGGCGTCCAGACTCCACCGACCTGGACGACGTCGGGAAGCCGCGCGTTGAACGCTGAATAACTGACCGGCCCTCCGCCGTCGTCTCCGACCCACTGCGAGCCCTCATCGTCCAGTCGCGCAACCTCGGCACGGCATGACGCCGCGAGCTCGGGCCCTTCCGAGACCCCGAGCGTATCGATCGAGTAGTCGATCCGCCACCGCGTCAGGAGATCGAGCTCGTCCTTTCGCGGATGCCGGCACGCGATCCGTCCGGTCGCGAGGTCTCTGGGGATCTTCAGCTCGTCCAAGTCCAGCTCGTAAAGTCGCTCGCGGCTGTCGAGAGCGGTCTTCCGTTCATCGAGCTTGAGCGTCCGCCGCGCCTCCTCGACCTGTGAGCGCGGACCCACGAAGCCCGCCAGCTTGCGTCCGGATCGCGCGACCGCCGCCCGCGCGATCACCTCGAGCGTTCGAAGGTCCGGAGCCTGCAGGACGACCATGCCGTTCCAGTAGTGCGCCGCGACGCCCGTCATCACTGCGTGGTCGTACGCCGCGACATAGGTCCCCTGGAGCGGTCCGCCCCGGTCGACGAGACCGGCGGCGCGCGCGTTGGCGCGGAGAAACATCGAGCTCGCCGCGAGAGGAGCGAGAAAGGCCTCGAGGGCCGGCTCGTCTCCGAGCGAAAGAGTCTTGACCTCCACGTCA
>DASXTN010000098.1:0-3054 GCA_036505435.1 Thermoanaerobaculia bacterium
CGCGCTCCTCGATCCGAAGAACCTGAAGTGGAAGGATCTCGTGTCGCCCGGCACGCCGATCCCGACCCCCTGGAACAAGGAGGCGTTCGAGAGGGAGTCGCGGGAGTTCCAGAAGCGCCGCCGCCAGATCCGCGCCGAGAACCGGCCGGAGGAGGAGATGGACGCGCTCTTCCTCGAGCAGAAGAAGAAAGAGATGAAAATGCTTGCGGCCGAGCCGTATGCCGGCAAGGTCGGGGCATTCGAAGGCGCGATCTACGAAGCGAAGGGCTATTACCGACCTCAGGTGGACTGCGTGATGTTTTCGAGGAACGACGTCCCGTTCTGCGCCGTCTGCCGGCGTGCGATCGAGCGGGTGATCGGCCTCTACTCGACGTCCCGCACGAAAGCGGCCCAATGAGCTTTTCGCGCGGCCTCGAGCTCTCGGGTTGGGCGGCGCGATACCTCGCGCGGATGCGCCGCGGGAAACGCGGAGTGCGCGAGCATCTCGCTTCCCCTTCGCCGGAGAACCTCCCGATGCCGACCTTCGTGCAGCTGCGGGTCACGAACCTCTGCAACTTGCGGTGTCCCATGTGCGGCCAGTGGGGAGACACGGGGATCTACCGGTCCGACCGGCACCCGGCATCCGCGACCGATGGGGAGCGCGAGCGCGCGCGCATCAAGGAGCTCATCGGGTTGAAGCGCCAGCTCTCGCTCGAGGACTACGTGAACCTCATCGAGCAGATCGCGCCGTTCCAACCGATCGTGAGCCTCTTCGGCGGCGAGCCGTTTCTCTATCCCGATCTGCTTCCGCTCGTACGCGAAGTGAAGAAGCGCAGACTCACGTGTACGGTCATCACCAATGGCGGGCGACTGGAAAAACACGCGCGGGAGCTCGTCGAATCCGGCATCGACTCGATTGCGGTCTCGATCGACGGCCCCCCCGAGCTGCACAATCGCATTCGCGGGCAGGCCGACAGCTTCGAGCGCGCCGCGGCGGGCGTTCGGGCGATCGCGCATTGGCGCAGGGAGCTCGGCCGTCCGCTGCCGATGTTGATCGCGATCGTGCCGATCACGGAGCTGAACCTGAAGGAGATCGGTCCGGCGATCGAGGTGCTGCGCGCGCTGCCGATCGACACGATCAACGTCGGGCTCCGCTGGTTCGTGCCGAAGGAAGTGGGCGCGCAATACGAGATGGTGATGAAAGAGACGTTCGGGATCCGTGCCGAGTCGTGGAAAGGATTCGACTTCGAGTGGCCGAAGGAGGAGGACGGCGTCCACACCCGCCACATGACCGACCTCGTGAAGCTGTTGAAGACCCTGCGGCGGCGGCGCTTCCTCGATTCGGCTATGGCAAAGCCCTGGGTCTCGTTCGTTCCGGACGTCCGGGCTGAGCAGGTGCCGTCCTACTTCACCGACTTCGACAAAGTCTTCGGCCACGAGCTCTGTCCGGTCGCCTGGTACTTCGCCCAGGTCGAGCCGGACGGCGAGGTCTGCTTCTGCGGTGACTTCCCCGACTATTTCATCGGCAACGTGCGCAAGCAGCCGTTCGCCGAGATCTGGCGCGGCGAGAAGGCCCAGAAGTTCCGCGCGAAGCTCGCGAAGGAGCCGCTGCCGATCTGCAACCGCTGCTGCGGGAGCTACGTCTACGGGAAGTTTCAGAGGCCGGGGTCAACGCTGAATCGCTGAATTGGGGCCAACGCTGAATTGCTGAATCGGGTCGGCGCTCGATTCAGCTCTGGTACGAATTCAGGAATTCAGCGTTGGCCCCCAATGACTACCAATGACTAGACTGACTAGACTGCTCCATGTGCTAGACTCGCTTCCGTGAGGGATGTCTATTCGACCTACGAGGCCAAGGCGAAATTCAGTGAGATCCTGCGCAAGGTCCGCGCCGGCCGACGAGTACGAATCTCCTACAGAGGAGAAGAGGTCGCGGAGATTGCGCCGATCGAG
Organism: Thermoanaerobaculia bacterium; assembly: GCA_036505435.1. Classification (GTDB taxonomy): domain Bacteria; phylum Acidobacteriota; class Thermoanaerobaculia; order UBA5066; family Gp7-AA6; genus Gp7-AA6. Next base: position 1,933 of record DASXTN010000098.1, read on the forward strand.
TCGGCCGGGGAGAGCCTCGAGGCTTCCTTGAAGCGGCTCGAAGAAGCGGGCTTGATCGGTCCCGCTTCCCGCGCACCCGGTGCGCTGCGGCCGATCGCCAAAAGGCCGGGCGCTCTCGCACGGTTCCTGGAGTCGCGGGATTGAGGCTGGCCTACGTCGATACGTCCTTCCTTCTCGGGATCGCATTCGAGGAGCCAGGCGCGGCGAGATTGATCTCCCGTCTGCGCCGCTTCGACCGTCTCTTCTCGTCGAACCTTCTCGAGGCGGAGTTTCGTTCGGCGCTCGCGAGAGAGGGGATCTCGGATTCGGGAAACGACACGCTCTGTCCTTTCACCTGGGTTTATCCGAACCGCCCTTTGACCCCAGAGTTCGAACGAATCCTGAGCGCCGGACACGTGAGAGGGGCCGACCTCTGGCATCTCGCGAACGCCCTCTTCCTCGCCCGCGATTCGCGGGAGCTGTCGTTTCTCACCCTCGATCGGCGCCAGCAGGACGTCGCCGGCAAACTCGGGTTTCCTGTCTGATCCCAGCGGGAAGCGAGCTAGTCGACCTTGGTCGGAGGTGGACTGAGCGGTGCCTTTAGCTCCAGTAGCGGTAGAAGTTGAACCACTGCGTCGGGTTCGCGCGGACAACGCGCTCGAGGTCCGCCGCGAAGCGGGAGAGGATCCGGAACGCGTCTGGTTCGGGCGACGCCGACGAGTCCGGGCGCAGCGGCTCGCCCCAGACGTTGCGATAAGAACCATCCGAGTTCCTCAGGAAGAATCCCGGCAGTACGTCGCAGTTGCAGAATCTCGCCAGCAGGGCGGGGGACCGCAGGAACGGCGTCGGTCGGCCGAAGAACGGGACCACGACCTGGTCTTCCGGGTAGGCTCGGTCGACGAGCAGGGCGACGGCGCGGCCGCGGTCGATCGCGTTGCGAACCTTGAACGCCGTCGCCATGGAGGCTCCGATGTCGATGGACTCGACCCCGAGGCGTTCGCGAAGCTCGAGACGCATCTCCTGCACTATGGGATCGAGCTCGGGCTGTCCGACGACCGCGGGGACGAGCCCGTGCCGGCGCAGCGTGACGGCGCCCATCTCCCAGTTGCCGACGTGCCCGGTGACGAGAAGGAATCCGCGACC
>DASXTN010000099.1:0-6339 GCA_036505435.1 Thermoanaerobaculia bacterium
TTCGAGGGTCAACGCTTCTCTAAAGCGCGCCCTAACTCGTAAAGCCTCCCGTGATTCAGCGCTGACCCGAATTCAGCGATCAGCGTTGACCCTATCGCCCTGGCACGTCTCCCCAGAGGAGCTTGTGCAGCTGCACGCCGAGCCGAATCGGTCGGCCGGAATCCCGGATCCATTCCGCAAGCTCCGCCGCCGAAAGTGTCTCCCATACCGGTGCGAACGTCACGACGTGCTCGCGGTCCAGTTCGCGCTCGCGAACGAAGTCGAGTGCCCAGTCGAAGTCACGGCGGTCGGCGAGAACGAATTTGACTTCATCGCGAGGGCCAAGCTGCTCGAGGTTCCCCGGCAGGTTCGCGGCCATCATTCCGCTTCCGGGCGCTTTCACGTCGACGATCTTAACGACGCGAGGATCCACGCGATCGAGCGGCACGTGCCCTCCGGTCTCGAGGAGGACCGTCTTGCCGCGCTCGAGCAGCCGCTCGATCAACGGATAGACGCCTTCCTGCTCGAGCGGCTCTCCGCCCGTGACCTCGACGAGCTCGGTTCCGAGAGCAAGCACCCGTTCGGCTGCGTCCGAAACCGGCATCTCCTCTCCACCCGAAAAGGCATACGCGGTGTCGCACCAGACGCACCGAAGCGAGCAGCCGGTCAGCCGGATGAACGCGCACGGAAACCCGGCATGAGTCGACTCGCCCTGGATCGAGCGGAAGATCTCGGTCACGCGGATCGTAGGTTCAAGGTTCAACGTTGACGGCGTTGCCAAGAGGGACTTTCGACCTCGGACTAAGCGAGCGCGAGCTCGCGCTCTCGTCCGGGGGCGCTCCAGCGCGAAAGGAGCGATACGGCCGCCGTGTACGCGAATCCGTTGAAGAAGATGAGCAGAAACGGCACGCCGATCCAATATCGCTCGGCGATCGCGAAGACGACCGCCGCGAGAAAATAGACCGCGAGGAGGAGCTCGCCGACCATCGAAAAGTTGCCGGGGGCGCGATACTTCTTGTCCCTCCATTCGCCTGCTTCCCCTTCGATCCGGTACTTCGGGGTCCGCGTGAACTCGGTGGGCCTGTTCGTAAGGGCCTCGAGGACCCCGCGAACGTTCGTGAGCGAGAGGCCGATTCCAAGCGACATCAAGCACGGCATGTACTTGAGCGTCGGCTTCCAGCTCCTTCCGATCTCGCGTTGCGAGGAGACGTAAAACGCGATGAATGAGAAAGTCGCGCCGAAGAAGAGCGGGAAGTCGAAGACGGCGAGCTTCTGCCAGCCGATCTGCTCGCGGATGATGATCGCCGGAAGGATCAGCAACGCGAGCAGCACGACGAGCAGATAGCTGACGTTGTTCGTGAGGTGGAAGAACGCTTCCGCCTTGACCTTCCACGGATAGGAGCTGCGGAAGATCTGGGGAAGGAGCTTGCGTCCGGTCTGGATCGATCCCTTCGTCCAACGGTGCTGCTGGCTCTTGAAACCATTCATGTCGACCGGGAGCTCCGCTGGAACCGCGAGGTCCTTCAGGTAGACGAACCGCCAGCCGGCAAGCTGTGCACGATAGGAGGCGTCCAGATCCTCCGTCAGCGTGTCTGCGTGCCAGCCTCCGGCGTTCTCGAGGCAGCGCCTTCGCCAGATCCCCGCAGTTCCGTTGAAGTTGAAAAACCGACCGGATCGGTTGCGCGCCGTGTGCTCGATCACGAAGTGGCCGTCGAGGAAGATCGACTGAATCCGTGTCAGGAGCGAGAACTCGCGGTTCAAGTGCTCCCACCGCGCCTGAACCATGCCGACGTTCGGGTCGGAGAAGTGGGGAAGGCAGCGGCGGAGCATTTCCGGCTGTGGAACGAAATCGGCGTCGAAGATCAAGAGGAATTCTCCACGCGCTTTTTCGAGTCCCGCCTGCAGCGCCCCGGCTTTGTAACCCTTGCGATGATCGCGCGGCAGATAAACGACGTCGTATCCCCGGTTGCGATATCGCTCGACGGCTGCGCGCGCGACGTCGCGCGTTTCGTCGGTCGAGTCGTCCAGGAGCTGGACCTCGAGCAGCTCCTTCGGATAATCGAGCGCCATGACCGCGTCGAGGAGCCGCTCGACGACATAGAGTTCGTTGTAAATAGGGAGCTGGACGGTGACGACAGGAAGCCGCTCGAGGTTTCCGGCGGGCCGCAGGTCATCGCCGCGGTGCCGGTAGTAAAGGCGCACCATGAACGCTCGATGGGCGCCGTACACCGCCAGAAGCGTGAGAACGACGTAGTAAGCGCCGAGCGTCGCGATCTGTGCTGTGATGTGCATTGGCTCTCCGGGCGAAGGATCTCGCGCGCGGCCCTGGCTCTTATTCGCCGCCGGGGAGGCCGTCTTTCTCGGAATCGCCGTACTCCCCGACGCGAGGCGTCACCTGGCCGCTTACGTCCTCCTTTTTCTCGCCGGGTCTCTCCTCTCGCTTGTCGCGGCGCGAAGTCTATCCGCTTCTGATGGAAGGTTTCTGATCTTCTGCGCGGCAGCGTTTCGGCTGACTTTGCTCTTCCGACCGCCCGATCTCTCCGAGGACGTATTCCGATACCTCTGGGATGGACGGGTGGCGGCATCGGGGCGTTCGCCGTACGGCCTCGCCCCGGCCGACCCGCACGCCGCCGGTATTTCTTCGGATCTGCAGAGTCGCCTTGCGCGCCCGGAGCTCCGCACGGTCTATCCGCCCGTCGCTGAAGCTGCGTTCCGTGTCGTTGCGTCTGTACCCGGGGGAGGCATTGTCGCGATGAAGACTCTGTTTTCTCTCGCGGACGTCGCCGTCGTGGTCCTTCTTCTGGCGAGCGGCGGGGCGGGGGCGCGGTTCGGAGCGGCGCTTTACGCTTTTCATCCGCTTCCGGTTACCGAGACGGCGGGACAGGGGCACCTGGATGCGCTCGGAGTCGCGCTGCTGCTCGCGTCGGTCGTGTACGTCTCACGGCGCCGACCTCTCGCTGCGGGGATTGCCTTCGCCGCGGCGGTGCTCGTGAAGTACGTCCCGCTGGCCGCCTCTGCGCCGCTCGCCCGGCGCGGAAAGCTGTGGTTCGCAGCGGCGGCGATCGCCGTCGGGGCGGCGGTATGGGGGCTCGCGGCGCAGGCAGGAGTCTCTCCGGCCGTGGGACTTGGCCCGCTGGCGACCCGTTGGGAGTTCAACTCGCTGTTGTATCCGGCGGTCTCGGCGACGGTCGAGACAGCGGAGATCCCCCAGAAGGCGAAGGCGGCCTACATCCGCTGGAAGGAAGAGCGGGAGCACCGTCTCTGGATGCAGGACGTCTTTCCGTACTTCTACTCGGCGTTCTTCGCGCGCGCTCTCCTCGGGATCTTCCTCATCGCCGCGCTCGTGACCATTGCGGTCACCGTGAAGGATCTGGAGCTCGCCCTCTTTGCCTCGATCGCGACGCTTCTTCTCGTTTCTCCGACTCTCCACCCGTGGTACCTGCTCTGGGTTCTTCCGTTCGCGGCGAAGCGGCGCGAACCGGCGTTCGTCTATCTCTGCACGGCGGCGCCGCTCGCGTACGGCCTGCTCTACCCGCTGCGGGGCTGGACACCTCTCGCGATCCGCGTTGCGGAGTACGGGCCGTTCGCGGCACTGCTCGGGTGGACACTGTTGCGAAGCCAACGCCCTCACCCCGCCCCTCTCCCGGGGGGAGAAAGCCACTAGAGCCGTGGCAGATCGTTACCGGTACCGCGCTATCCTCGCCTACGTCGGGACCGACTTCCACGGATGGCAGATCCAGCGCAACGCTTCCCGTACCGTGCAGTCCGTTCTCGAGGAAGCGCTCGTGCGGTTTGCCGGAGAGCCAGTGCGGGCGCTCGCCGCCGGCCGGACGGACGCAGGCGTTCACGCGGATGGACAGGTCGTGCACTTCGATCTCTCACGACCTCGAGAGCCTCGCGAGGTACGCGACGCGGTGAACTCGCTCCTCCCAAGCGACGCGCGCCTGATGCACGTCGATCGGGCGGTCGCGGGCTTCCATTCCCGCCGGGATGCGCTCTGGAAGGACTATCTCTATCGCTGGAGCCGCGCGGAGGTGATTCCGCCGCGCGAGGCACCGTTCGTCGCGCCGCTTTCGCGCAGCGCTGATGCAGGGCGCATGGCCGCCGCCGCCGAGCACCTGCCCGGCAAACGGGACTTCGGGGTATTCGGGGTGCGCCGATCCGACGACGATTCGGTGCGAACGATTCATTCCGTCCGTGTGGACGAACGCGGCGCGGAGGTGCGCGTCCAATTCCGAGGAGACAGCTTCCTGCGTGGCATGGTGCGGTCGATCTGCGGCCTCCTCGCCGACATTGGACGCCGCCGCTTCCCTCCCGAGCGCATGCGCGAGATCCTGGAGAGCGGCGACCGGGCTCTGCTCGCCCAGAAGGCGCCCGCGCACGGGCTCACGCTCGTGAAAGTCGAGTATCCCCGCGCTAAACTGACCGGGTGATCGACATCGACGCGCTTGCCGAGCCGGGATCGACGCAGCGGGAGCTCCTCGACGAGATCGACCTCGCGCGGCTGCCTCGGCACATCGCCGTCATCATGGACGGGAACGGCCGCTGGGCGCGGCAGCGCGGTTTTCCCCGTGTGGAGGGGCACCGCGCCGGCATCACCTCGGTCCGCGAGGTTGTCGAGACGTGCGCGCGCCTCGAGCTCGACGCCCTCACCCTTTATGCGTTTTCCGTCGAAAACTGGAAGCGGCCGCGCTTCGAGATCGTCACACTGATGTCACTCCTCAAAGAGTACTTGAACAAGGAGCTCGCGAACTTACTCAAGAACGACATCCGATTTCGCGTGGTCGGCCGCATGAACGAGCTCGACGCATCCGTGCAGAAGGAGCTCTCCCGCGGGCTCGCGGCGACGTCTTCTTGCCGCGGCATGACGTTCAACATCGCGCTGAACTACGGCGGCCGGACGGAGATCGTGGATGCCTGCCGCTCGCTCGCCCACGACGTCGCCGCCGGGCGCCTCACGCCGGAGCAAATCGACGAGGAGACGCTCGGCTCGAGGCTCGGGACAGCGGGGCTTCCCGATCCGGACCTCTTGATCCGCACATCCGGCGAGATGCGCGTCTCGAATTTCCTCCTATGGCAGATCGCCTACAGTGAGATCTGGGTCACGCCGACTCTCTGGCCGGACTTCCGCAGGCGCCACCTCTTCGAAGCGATCCTCGACTTCCAGAAGCGGGAGCGCCGCTACGGCGGCGTGATCGAAGCGGGCCGTGCGCCGGAGCCGGGGGAGGCCGCGGGCTGAGATTGCGTTCACGTTGAGTCGAGAGCTCGCGGCGGCGATCGCGATCCCGCTCGTGATGGCGGTCCTCTTCTTTGCTCCGCCAATTGCATTCAATCTGCTCGTCGCCGCGGTCACGCTCGCGGCGCTCTGGGAGTTCTACCGTCTCGCCGAGAAGAGCGGGCATCCCGTCGCGAAAACGGTCGGGATTGTCTTCGGAGCGGCAGTCCTACTTTGGTGGGCCGCGTTCTGGGGTTACGACCTCTCGATCTTGGATCCCGGAATCACGGCCGGGCTCGCGGCTCTGCTCGGCTTTGCTTTTCTCTCGTCACTCGCGCCGCTCTTCGCCAGAGTGGATCTTCCCGCGGCGCTCGGCGGCGCGGCCGCGACGCTGTTCGGCGTCTTCGTGGTTGCCCTGCCTGCGACGGCGATGTGCTACTTGCGGTTCGTATCACCCCGCGCGGTCCTGCTCCTGCTCATCCTGGTGTGGGGCTGCGATTCCTTTGCTTACTACACAGGAAAGAACTTCGGCCGACGCAAGCTCGCGCCCCGCGTCTCGCCGAACAAGACTTGGGAGGGCACGATCGGCGGCCTCGTCGGCGGAACCCTGATCGGCGCCGCCGCCGGAACCTGGTGGATCTTCCCCGAGCTCGGCCCCGCGCGCGGCGCTCTCGCCGGAGCTCTCGCGACCTCCGCGGGTCAGCTCGGAGACCTCGTCGAGTCGCTCTGGAAGCGCGGCGCTGGCGTGAAGGATTCGGGGACGTTCCTGCCCGGGCACGGAGGTTTCTACGACCGGATCGACTCGTTGCTCTATGCCGGACCCGTGTTGGCTGTTTTTATCGGCGGCTCGACGCCGCCGTGAGAGAGCAAACGGCTCTTTTGGCGGCGGCTCGACGCCGCCGTAAGAGAGTAAACGGCCGTGACACAGCATCCCATGGAGGTTACGCAAGTTCTCGGATGTTCGATTCGGAAGCGAACACCGTCCATATAATCAAAAACTCACTATGAAGACCGTCAGCGTGCTCGGCTCGACCGGGTCCATCGGCCGTGCCGCCCTGGACGTGGTCGCAGCGTTTCCCGAGCGATTCCGCGTTGGCGCGCTCGCTGCGGGGCGGTCGATCGAGAAGCTCGCAGCCCAGGTCGAG
>DASXTN010000100.1:0-2550 GCA_036505435.1 Thermoanaerobaculia bacterium
CTGCTACTGTTGGCCCGGGAGGGCAACCTCGGGCGCGGCCGCTTCGAGCTGCGCAAGGCCGCAGCGGCCCTCGAAAAGGAGCTCCTCTAGACGATGCTCTCATTCAAGGAAATCAAGGAATTGATCGATCTGGTCTCGGAGCGGGGTCTTTCCGGCGTCGAAATCGAGCGCACCGGGTTCCGGCTGCGTATCGAGGGGGCGAGATCCATAGCCTCGAACGGTGCCTCCGAGCCGGCGGCTCCAGCGGTCGCGGCGCCCGCTCTGCCGCCGGCCGCCTCTACGGACGCTTCCGCCGCCAAGGAGTCCGAGGACGTTCACGTCATCACTTCGCCGATCGTCGGAACCTTCTACCGGGCACCTTCGCCCGAGGCGGATCCCTTCGCGGAGGTCGGCCAGCGAATCGCGAAGGGGCGGGTGCTCTGCATCATCGAGTCCATGAAGCTCATGAACGAGATCGAGTCGGATGTCGAGGGTGAGATCGTGGCGGTCTACGCCCGCAACGGCCAGCCCGTCGAGTACGGGGAGAAGCTGTTCGGGATCCGGCTCGCGGCGTGAGACGGGAGGCGAAACTTCCGTCTCGGCTGAGAGCTGACAGCTCCCGAGCTGACAGCTCGTGTTCAAGAAGATCCTGATCGCCAACCGGGGCGAGATCGCGCTCCGGATCATCGCGGCCTGTCGCGAGCTCAACATCAAGACGGTCGCAATCTACAGCGAGGCCGACCGCGACGCGCTCCACGTGCGCTATGCCGATGAAGACGTTTGTGTGGGTCCCTACCCGTCGGCTGCGTCTTACCTGAACATTTCGGCGATCGTTTCGGCGGCGGAGATCACCGAGGCCGACGCGATCCATCCAGGCTACGGGTTTCTCTCGGAGAACGCCTACTTCGCCGAAATCCTGCAGGACTGCCACATTTCCTTCATCGGGCCGTCGCCCGAGGCGATGAGAAAAATGGGGGACAAGTCGCTCGCTCGCCGAACGGTTTCAGCCGTCGGCGTCCCGACGGTGCCCGGGTCGCCCGGGCCGCTCGAGTCGGTCGACGAAGCGCTCGCGTTCGCCCGCAAGGCGGGTTACCCGGTGATCCTCAAAGCGTCGGCGGGGGGCGGGGGCCGCGGGATGCGCGTCGCGCGCGATGAGCGCGAGCTCTCCAGCGCGTACGAGACCGCGCGGGCGGAAGCGGACAAGGCGTTCGGGAACTCCGAGGTTTACCTCGAAAAGTATCTCGAGGCGCCGCGTCACATCGAGTTTCAGATCTTCGGCGACTCGACCGGCCACGTCCAGCACCTGGGGGAACGGGAGTGCTCGATCCAGCGCCGGCACCAGAAACTGATCGAGGAGGCGCCTTCGACGGCGCTCACGCCCGAGCTGCGACGTCAGATGGGCGCGGCGGCCGTCACGGCCGCGAGGGCAGTCAACTATACGAATGCCGGAACGATCGAGTTCCTGCTCGATTCCCAGGACCGCTTCTATTTCATGGAAATGAACACGCGCCTGCAGGTCGAGCACCCGGTGACCGAAGAGGTCACGGGCATCGACATGGTCAAGGAGCAGATCGCCGTGGCCGCGGGCGAGCCGCTCTCCTTTGCGGGACGGGAGCTCACGCCGCGCGGGCACGCGATCGAGTTTCGCGTCAACGCGGAGGACCCGGTGACTTTCGCGCCCGCGCCCGGACGGTTGACGGCGTATCATCCGCCGGGCGGTATCGGTGTGCGCGTCGACACCGCGGCGTATCAGGGCTACGTCATCCCGCCCCACTACGATTCGTTGATCGCCAAGCTGATCGTCAACGGCCGGGATCGTGCCGAGGCGATCTCACGGGCGCGGCGGGCGCTCGACCTCTTCGTCATCGAAGGAACGAAGACGACGATCCCGATGCACCGCCGGATCCTGGACGACCCCGACTTCCTCGAGGGCCGGCTCTCGACCCGTTTCATGGAGCGGTTCGCGGCGGCCTCGTAGCGGTTACAGCTGAAGCTCCCGCCGATCTACGCCATCACCCCGGGGGTCTCCGCGAGCGCCGAGGACGTTTCCAACGTCGCGCGGCGGTTCCTCGGCGCCGGAATCCGGCTTCTCCAGGTCCGCGAGAAACACCTCGCCGACCGCGAGCTCCTCGGATCCGTCGAAGAAACCGACCGGCGGGCGCGCGAGGTCGGCGCGACGGTACTCGTCGACGACCGGGTCGACGTCGCGCGGCTTGCCGGCGTCGGCGTTCACCTGGGACCGGACGATCTCCCACCGCACGTCGCTCGTCCGCTGCTCGCCTCCGGCGCTCTCGTCGGCGTATCGACTCATGACGTCGTCGAGGCACGGGACGCGTTCGCAGATCCGTCGTGTGACTACGTGGCTTTCGGGCCCGTGTTCGAGAGCGCGACCAAGCGTGAACGTCCTGCCCGCGGGGTCGCGACACTCGCAGCGGTCGCGCGGGAGAAGACGAAACCTCTCGTCGCCGTCGGAGGCTTGACGCCGCAAAGTCTCGACGCGGTCTTCGAGGCGGGCGCCGACTCGGCGGCGATGATCGGAGCTCTCGCGGCGAGCGGGCGAATCGAAGAGAA
>DASXTN010000101.1:0-5561 GCA_036505435.1 Thermoanaerobaculia bacterium
GAGAACCTCGAGAAGCGCCGAGCTCGGATCGCCTCGGTAATCCGACCCGATCTTGTCGATTTCGTCGAGCATGAAGACGGGATTCGAAGTGCCGGTCTGATGGATTCCCTGAATGATGCGGCCCGGCATTGCGCCGACGTATGTCCGTCGGTGGCCGCGGATCTCCGCTTCGTCGCGGACGCCGCCGAGCGACAACCGGGCGAACTTGCGATCGAGGGCGCGCGCGATCGATTTGCCGAGTGACGTCTTTCCGACGCCGGGCGGCCCGACAAAGCAGAGGATCGGTCCCTTCAGGCTCTTCTTCAAGGCGTGGACCGCGAGGAACTCGAGAATCCGCTCCTTGACCTTCTCGATGTCGTAGTGATCTTCGTCCAGGATCGAGCGCGCACGGTCGATGTCTTGGGAATCCTCGGAGAGATTTCCCCAGGGAAGCCCGGTCATCCAGTCGAGGTAAGTGCGGATGATCGCCGTCTCGGCGGAGTCGGGATGACTCCTCTCGAGCCGCTTGATTTGTTTCTCGATCTCCGAGGCGGCCTCCGCCGTGATCTTTTTGTCGATGATGAGCTTGCGGTAGCCTTCCAGCTCTTCGGCGATCTCTTCCCCCTCGCCGAGCTCCTGCTGAATCGCGCGGAGCTGCTGCCGCAGGTAGTACTCCCGCTGCGAACGGTCCATCTCGCCGCGCGCCTGGGTGGAGATCTCCTGCTGCATCGAGAGCACCGTGATCTCGCGGGAGAGATTCTCGTTGACGAGGCGCAACCTCTCGATCGCATCGGTGCTTTCCAGAATGCGTTGCGCGTCTTCGAGCTTGAGCTCCAGGTTCGAGGCGGCGAGGTCGGCCAGGCGCGCCGGATCGGAGAGATTGGCGGCGATCACCATGACCTCGGGTGAGATGCTCTTGCCGAGCGACACCGACTTCTCGAGGTTCTGCTTGACGCTGCGCACGAGGGCTTCCTGCTCCGGCGGCAGCTCCTTCGGTGGCTCCAGCTCTTCGAGCCGCGTGATCTTCACCTTCAGGTACGGCTCTTCGGAAAGCACGGAATCGATCCGCGCGCGCGTCACACCCTGCACCAACAGCCGCGTGCGGCCGTCCGGGAGCTTCAACATTCGCATGATCGCCGCGACGGTTCCGACCGGATAGAGATCCGACTGCCGCGGCATCTCGATCTGTGCGTTTCGCTGAGCGACGAGCATGATGATGCGCTGCTCGGCGAGCGCGGCGTCGACGGCATTGATCGACTTTTCGCGCGAGACGGACAGCGGCAGGATGATGTAGGGAAAGACGACGACGTCCTTCAGGGGCAGGACCGGAAGGATGTCGGGAATCGGAAGGTCCGCCTCGCGCTCGGCCGTCGTTGTTACCTTCTCTTCGAGCTCCGTCACTTCTCGGGTTCCTCCTCGCTCTTGACGGCTATCTCGATCTCTTTCTCCCGCAGATCCGGGACTCTCGGAAGCACGACTTCGAGCAGTCCGCAGGAGAGCTTCGACTTCGCCTGACGGGAGTTGACGGGTCGCGGCAGAGGCACCGACTTCACGAACGAGCCGAAATAGCGCTCCATACAGAAGAAGCGCAACCCCTCGCGCGGCCGCTTCCGGCCCCTTTTGGTCCCGCGGATCGTGACGACCCGCCCGCGGACTGTGACTTTGACGTCGCCCGGGTCGACGCCGGGAAGCTCGAACAGCACTCGGATCGTGTTTCCGTCGTCGACGATGTCCACGCTCGGATCCCAGCCCGAGGCGGGGGCGATGACCGGATTGTTGCTCTCGACGAACGCGGAGAACAACCGGTTGACCTCGCGCTGGAGGCGCGACAGCTCGACCATCGGCCCGAAGAGCTTCAGGCGCCGCATAAACGGAGAGTCCCAATTTCCAAGGACCGGATCTCGAACCTCGAACCTCGAACCTCGAAGGGGATCACGGCGTGACCTTTGCGTCCGCGCGCCCGAGAAGGTTCTTGAGCTCGCGGAGGAACTCGTCCACGTCCTCGAACTTCCGGTAGACCGAAGCGAACCGCACGTAGGCGACCTTGTCGAGCTCCCGGAGGCGATCCATGACCCGGGCACCGATGTCGCTGGTCGATACCTCGCGCTCTTCGATGTCGTGCAGGTGTGTCTCGACTTCATCCACGATCGCGTCGAGTTGCGCGGGCGAGATCGGCCGCTTTTCGCAGGCCTTCACCAGCCCGGCGCGGAGCTTCTTTCGATCGAAGTGTTCCCGGCGGCCGTCTTTCTTGACGACCATGTACGGAATCTCCTCGATCGTTTCGTAGGACGTGAAGCGACGACCGCACGACTCGCATTCCCGGCGCCGTCGGATCACCTCACCCTCGCGACTCTCTCTGGAATCTACGACGCGATCGTCCACGGCGCCGCAGAACGGGCATTTCATTACCCTCATTATGGGCGCGGGAAACGAAAAACGGAAAACATGGGGCGCGGATTCGACTTGCTTCCCGTTCATGTCTTCCGTTCTACGGCTCCGGTCTCGGCCAATCGCTCCAGCTCCTCGATCCGCTTCCCACGCATCGGCGTCGCGGCGAAGAGCGCGAGGCCGATGAGCGTGATCGGAACGAAAGAGATCGCGTGCGCGAGGACGGCGACCCCGGAAGCCGCGTCTCGCGCAACGCCGTAGACGTCGGTGAGCGCGAGCTGGACCGCGACATGGTAAGACCCGAGTCCTCCGGGCGTCGGGAACATCAGCCCGAGCACGGCTGCGGCGGTGACGACGAAGCTCGCCGAGAACGGGAGATCGAGGTGAAATGCACGGATCACGGCGTAGATCTGCACGTTGATCACGAGCCACATCACTAGCGAGCCCGCGACGACGAGTAGGAGCAGTTTCGGACTCTTGAGCGATGCGAAGCCATCGACGAAGGTCTCCGCAAACGAGCGCGCGCGGGGCTGCAACTTTTCGGGGAGCCGCCGCCAAAGCTTCTCGAGGAACCGTTCCGTTTGCGCGCGGCGCAGAACCGAGAAGACGACGGCGCAGACGAGCGCCACGAGGAGCGTCGCCGGCACGATCAGCTTTCCCATGCCGCGGGAGTTCGGGATCCCGACGGCCGCGGCAAGCAGGAAAAAGCAGAGCACGGATGCTCCGTCGAATACACGTTCGAGGACGACCGATGCGAGGAGCGGCGAGAAGGGGAGCTTCTGCGAACGGGCGAGGAGCGCCGGCCGAAGGATTTCTCCGACCTTCCCTGGCAGATTGTTCGCCGCGAATCCGAACGCCGTCGCGACGAAGGCGGGATAGTAAGGAACGCGCGAAACAGGGCGAAGCAGCCAGGTCCACCGGAGCGCCCGGAGGGCGAACGTTGCGATCGCCAGCAGCAGACTCGCCGCGAGCCACGTACCCGATGCCGAAGAGACCTGCTGCGTGATCTCTCGGACTTTGAGGCCGCGAAGGAAGAGCGCGAGGAGGACCGCCGCGAGGATGATCGAGACACCGATCTGGACCGGACGCGACTTCAGTGTCCGCTTCACGGTAACCCCAACAACGTCCCAGGTTCGGAGTCCAGGGTTCGTCCCGGGTCCAAAGTCCTCGACGGCTCCGGGACTTGGAACCCGAGACGGACTCTGGACCTTGAACTTTGGACTTTGGACTCCAAGCTCGAAGAGCTTGGCATCTTTCGCCGCAATTTCGCCGAAAAAAATGAGGCCAAGTTCCGGTGACGCTTGACTTTCCAGCGCAATTTCCTCATTCTTTTCTTAAATTTTCGGGAGGAAACGCATGCTTAGGAAGTCACCCGGGCTCCTGGGACTTCTCGTCGTCGGAGCCGGGTTGCTGGCGCCGTGTATTTCCGCTCAGCCGATCGGCGTAATCGATCAGCCGACCGCGGGCCAGCGGGTTTCGGGCGTCGTCAAAGTGACCGGTTGGGTGCTCGATTTCAACCAGGTCGACAAGATCGAAGTCTTAGTCGACGGCACTTTCGCGAACCGAGCCGACACGAACCTGCCCCGGGCGGACGTTCTCGAGGTGTTCCCGAACTACGCCCACAGCGCGACTCCCAACCCCGGCTTCGTCTCCTCCTTCCTCGCGAGCCGGTTCACGAACGGGCCGCACGCGATCACCATCCGCGTGACCGAGTCGAGCCAGTCGACGTTCCTGATCGGTCCAACCACCGTGATCGTCGATAACACTGTCAACCAGGCGCCTTTCGGCTTCATCGACATCCCGGGTCCGAGCGGAGTCGAAGGCACGGATGGGCCACTCCCCGTGTCCGGCTGGGCGATCGACGACCAGGACGTCGACCACATCGATTTCCTGATGGACGGTCAAATCGTCGCGGGTGCGGTCGGGCGCGGCCTGCCTTCTACGGCGATCTACGGCACGACGCGTCCGGACGTCGCGGCGGCTTTCCCGGACGTGCCGAACTCTCTCTATTCAGGTTTCCAGGCAAACGTCGATACGACCAAGCTCATCAACGGTCTGCATCAACTATCGGTGCGGGTGACCGACAACCAGGGTGCGTCGCGCGTAATCGGGATCCGCACGATCCAGGTCATCAACAACGGCAGCAACCTCGCTCCCTTCGGGCAAATCGACACCCCTCTCGACAAGGCGTCACTGTTCTGCTCGACGATCGAGGTCGGCATTCCCTCTCCCTGCACGCCCGACGTCTGTCGCGCCGTGCTGCCCAACATCGTTGCGGGATGGGCTCTGGACGTCGGTTCGCGCCTGGACAGTGGGCAGGTCGCCTACGTCGAGTTGCTGCTCGATGGGGCGGTGCTGGCCAATACCCGAACCGACTGCGTTCAGATCGGCCGCACGCTGACGAACTGCTATGGCCTCAATCGACCCGACGTGGCCCGCAGCTACTCCGGCTATGTCAATGCCGACAACGCCGGCTTCCTGTTCTCGTTCGCGCTGCTCCGAAGCACCGTCGACGCATCCGGACTGATCTCGATCGCCCTTCCGGGGTCCGATCCGCAGACCTTCGATATCGTCGGATTTACACTGCCCGGCAAACACACCCTGGCCGTCCGCGTCGGCGACGAGGAGGAAACCGTCACGCAGCTCGGCGCGATGTCAATCGACATTTTCTGCGACCTGACGGAGTTCGACCGGCCATCGTTCGGCTACATCGACACGCCTTCGGACTACCAGTTCATCAACGGGATCTTCACGGTGTTCGGATGGGCCGTGGATCTCGAGGGCCTGCAGCGCGTGGAGGTGGACGTGGACGGTCAGGTCGTCGGGACCGCCACATACGGTCTCCTGCGCCCGGACGTTCCGGCCACCGACCTGCGAGTGTTGTCGGCGAACGTCGGCTTCGCGTTTCCTCTCGACACGACGCGCCTGTCCGACTCCGAGCACGACCTCGTCATCTACGTGGTAGACCAGACGTTCGGCACGCCGAGGCGGACCGAGATCGGCCGCCGGAAGTTCGTCGTCAACAACAACGTGCTGACGCACCGGTAACCGTCGCGGTCGCTTGCTCGGGATCTGGCTTTGCCACCGGCGCTCGGCTCGGCAAGCCAGCCTCGACCGAGCGCCTGATCCCTCGCTCGCTCGCGCTCCCGCGGCGCGAGGCTCCTCCGCTCGGTTACTTCGCGGAGACTCCTCGC
>DASXTN010000102.1:0-5389 GCA_036505435.1 Thermoanaerobaculia bacterium
CGCTCCTGGCCGATCACTTCGTCCGCCTCTATGCCTCCGAGAACGACAAGCCGATCTCCGGGCTCGAGCCGGAGGCGATGAAGGCGCTTCTCGACTACGACTGGCCCGGCAACGTCCGTGAGCTCGAGAACGCGATCGAGAGGGCGGTCGTCCTCTGCCCGGGTGGCTCGATCGGCCTGGATCTCCTGCCTGAGACCGTCCTGCAACCCGGACGCGGCGAGGTGATGGTGCGGTTGCCCGAGAACGGATCGACTTACCGCGACCTGATCGAGGAATACGAGCGGAGGCTGATCCGAACGGCGCTGCGCCGCACCGGCGGCGTCCAGAAGCGCGCCGCGGAGCTCCTCAAGCTGAAGCCGACGACGCTGCACGAGATCATCAAGAGGCTCGAGATCCGGCAGTCGTAGCTGTCCGCTGTCAGCTGTCCGTTCTCAGCTTAGAATCCGCGCTCCGAGTGAGCATCCTTTGAGAAGAGCCGTCGCGCTCGTCGTCGGTTTCGTGCTGTCCGCCGGCGCAGCGCTCGCCGCGGATGACCCGCTCTTTTCCGCTCTCGGGATTCCATCGAACTACGCACCCGCACAAATGGACCCGCGGGTGCCGACCCCCGAGAAAGTCCTGGGCTTTCGGATCGGCGACCGCTTCGCCACGCACGCGGAAGTCGGAACCTTCGTTCGCGCGGTGGCCGCCGCAGCTCCCGAGCGCGTGCGCGTGGAGGGCTATGGCCGTACGCCGGAAGGACGCGAGCTCCTGGTCGTCGTCGTGACCGCGCCCGAGAACCACGCTCGTTTCGACGAGCTCGCGGCGAAAGTCCGAGCGCTCTATCGGCCGACCTCGGCCAAGCCCGCCACTCCGCCCCCGGACCTGCCGGTCTTCGTCTGGCTTTCCTACGGCGTGCACGGAGACGAGGCGTCGAGCTCCGACGCCGCGCTGGCGACGCTCTACCACCTCGCCGCCTCGCGAGACGCCGAGACGGCCGAGCTCCTGCGCCGCGAGGTCGTGACGATGGACCCAATCGTCAACCCGGACGGACGGATGCGCTA
Organism: Thermoanaerobaculia bacterium; assembly: GCA_036505435.1. Classification (GTDB taxonomy): domain Bacteria; phylum Acidobacteriota; class Thermoanaerobaculia; order UBA5066; family Gp7-AA6; genus Gp7-AA6. Next base: position 1,041 of record DASXTN010000102.1, read on the forward strand.
TCTCTCCTGGCTCGCGACCGCGGTCAACGGCGAGCCCGACCCCAATCCCGACGCGCGCGAACACCATCCCGCCTGGCCCCGCGGCCGCACGAACCACTTCGGCTTCGATCTGAACCGCGACTGGGCGTGGGTAACGCAGGCAGAGACGCGGGCGCGCCTCGGGCGATACTCGAAGACTCCGCCTCAGGTTCACGTGGACTTTCACGAGATGAGCCCGGAGAGCTCGTACTTCTTCCCGCCGACCGCGGAGCCGCTCCACACGAGACTTCACCGCGACTCCGTCAAATGGCTCGCGGTTTTCGGTCGCGAAAACGCCAACGCCTTCGACGCCCGCGGCTGGACCTACTTCGTCCGCGAAACGTTCGACCTCTTCTATCCAGGCTATGGCGACTCCTGGCCCTTCTTCAACGGCGCGGTCGGAATGACCTACGAGATGGCGGGAGGACCCTCGGCCGGGCTTGCCTTCCGCCGGCGGGACGGCTCCGTCCTGACTCTGAAGGAGCGCGCGCTGAAGCACTTCACGACCAGTTTGACAACCTTGAAGACCGCGGCAGCGCACCGCGAGGAGCTGCTCCGTGACTTTGCTGCGTCGCGCGCCGCGGCGCTCAGCACCACCAACCGCTCCTATGTGATCCCGACCGACCAGGATCCCTACCGGCTTCGGCTCGTCCTCGAGACGCTCACGGCGCAAGGGATCGAGGTGAAGCGCTCGAGATCCAGCGGATCAGGCGGCGGCACGCTGGTGATCGAGACCACACAACCGTCCGGCGCGCTGGCGGCGGCGCTTCTCGACGAGAAGGCGGAGATCCCGGCGAAGTTTCTCGAAGAGGCACGCGCCCGGTTCCTCCGCCGCGAGGACGAGGGCTTCTACGACGTCACGGCGTGGTCCGCGCCGGCGGCATTTGGGCTCCGCGCTTCCCGGTCGGACGGCCGCGCGACGCGAGCGACCGAAGACGCGCAGCCGCAGCCCGGCCGGGTCGAGCACCCCGGCGCGAAGCTCGGCTACCTCGTCCGATCGCCCGGGCTCGCCGCGTTTCCGATCCTCGCGCGGTGCGCCGAGAAGCGAATTCCGGCGTCGATCGCCGCGAAGGGCTTTCGCGTGTCGGGAGAGAGCTATCGGATCGGCTCCTTGTTCCTCCGGCGGGAGGGCGCCTCGCCCGAGATCGACTCGGCCGTCGCCGAGCTCTCCCGTGCGACCGGTGCGGACTTCCTCGGAGTCGATTCCGCCTGGACCGAGGAGGGGATCACGCTCGGTTCCTCGCGCTTCGTGCCGTGGAAGCCGTCCCGAATCGGTCTTCTGACAGGTCCGGGCGTCGACCGCTCCTCGGCGGGCTGGGCGCTCGACGCCTTTCAGCGCGTCTTTCAGTATCCGGTTTCCGTGCTCGACATCGACTCGCTCGGCGACGCCGAGCTCGACCGCTATGACGTTCTCGTCGTGCCGGAGGCGTCCTCGCGCGCGACATCGACGCTCGCATCGAGAAACGCCGAAGCGCTGAAGGCGTGGGTGAAGGCCGGCGGGGTCGTCGTCGGAATCGGCGGCGGCGCCGGGCTTCTGAGGGAGAAGGATCTCGGGCTCTCGCGTGCGGAGGAGTGGAAATCGCCGCGCGAGAAAGAATCGGAGAAGGAGAAAAAGCCCGCAGAGACCGCCTCGAAAGAGGCCAAAAAGCCGGGGAGCCGCCCCTCGGAGACCGACGAAGCCGATATCGAGAACCGCCGTATCCGAATTCCCGGCGCGATCTTCCGAACCCGGGTGAAACCCGACCATTTTCTACTCTTCGGGAGCGTGGACCCGCCACGGGTCCTTCTGTCGACGGATGCACCCCTCATCCCACCCGAGGATCCGTTCGAGACCGTCGTCGCGATCGAGCGCGAGAGGCCGCTCACTTCGGGACAGGCATGGCCCGAGGCGGTCGACCGCATCGCTGGAACGCCTTACTTGATCGCCGAGCCCGCCGGGAAGGGCTGGGTGATCACGTTTCTGGACGACCCGAACTTCCGCGGATTCTGGCTCGGGACGTCGCTCCTCTTCGGGAACGCGGCGATCCTGGCGCCGTCGTTCAACCCGTAGCCATTCGGCTTTTCAGGACTCGGACCGCATCCCGGATCTCCTTCGGGGTCGGCTTCAATCTCGCGATCGTATCTTCTCGCCGATAGCGCACGACGCCGTCCACGATGGTCGTCGCGACGTTCTCGCGGCCCATCGAGAACACGATCACCCCATACGGCTCCGACCAGTCGTCGGGAAGGGACCAGCCCCGCCCGGGATCGAGGACCACGAGATCCGCCCGGGCGCCCGCGACGAGTCCCTCCGGACCGTCGAGACCGAGCGCGGCGGAGCCGTCCCAGGTCGCCATTCGGAGAACCTCGAACGAAGAAAGCGAATCCGACCTACCGCGCGTGTGCGGCACGAGCGCGGCGAGGCGCATCTCGCGGAAGGGATCGAGCAGGTTGTTGCATGCGGCGCCGTCGGATCCGAGCGCGACCCGCACTCCCGCGCGGCGCATCGCGGTAACCGGGCAAACGCCCGACGCGAGCTTCAGATTCGACCCGGGACAGTGCGCAATGGTCGTCCGCCGCTGTTCAAGCAGCCGGAAGTCCCTCTCGTCGGTGTGGACCGCGTGCGCGACGCACGTCGTCGGCCCGAGGAGACCGACCGAATCCAGATAGGCGAGGTTGCGTAAACCGGTGCGTTTTTCGACCATCGCGCACTCGTCGCGGTTCTCGCTCGCATGGGTGTGAACCAGAAGGTTGCGCTCCCGTGCGAGATTCGCGGCCGCGCGCAGAAGACCGTCGGTGCAGGAGACGGCGAACCGCGGTTGCACGGCGACGGAGAGCCGTCCGTGTTCGAGGCCATGCCACTTCATCCGCAGTCGTTCGGTCTCCGCGATCCCCTCGTCGGCCCGGGCGCGAAGGGTGGCTGGCGTCGTCTCCGGATCGTCCATGAGCACGTTGCCACCGACATAGCGAATTCCCGCCGCCGAAGCCGCCTCGAAGAGCGCGTCGGAGTGCCGAACCGTTCCCATGTCGAGGATCGCGGTCACGCCGGCCGAGAGCGACTCCGCGATCCCGAGTCTCGCGGAGACGGACATCGTCCATGCGTCGTGCGCCGCCTCGCCCGGCCAGACGTGCCGCTCGAGCCAGGGCAGCAGCTCTAAGTTCTCGGGGCCGTTTCGAAGGAGTGTCTGACAGAGATGGAGATGGGCTTGCACGAGACCGGGGAGCACCCAGCATCCGGCGGCATCCACCCGCTCGACGGCAGCGCCGCCTCCTCCCCCTCGTTCGCGGGCAAGCGGGCCGGCCTCTGCCCCGATCGCGCGGATACGGCCGTCCTCGGCGTACAGGTCTGTGTCGCGGTGAATGTCGGCCGGCGTCGTCAGGCCGAGGAGGGTTCCCCCCTCGATCAGCAGCCGGGAGATCAGGCCGGCACCCGCCGGACCATCACGAGCGTGCGGTCGTCGGCGAACGGCTCGCCCTGGGCGTGCTCCTCGAGCTCCTTCAGCAGACCTTCCTCGATCTCGGTCGGCGGGTGGCCGACCTGTTTGCCGAGGAATTCCTTCAGCCGCGGGAACCCGAACTCGGTCCCCTCGGGGCTGTTCGCCTCCGTCACTCCGTCCGTGTAGAGGCACAGGAGGTCGCCCGGCGTGAGCGTGAACTTCGACGAAGAGTAGGGCCGTCCCGGGAAGAGAGCCAGCGGAAGGCCGTGCGACGGAAGCTCCTGAAGCGAGCCGTCCTTCCTGAGCAGGATGCCGGGGTTGTGCCCGGCGTTGGTGTACTCGATTTCCCCGGTCGCCGGATCGAGCAGCACGAGAAAGAACGTAATGAATCGATCGGGCCCGGTCCTCCGCGAGATTGCTTCCGAAAGACGCCCGGTCATCTCGGCGACCGGCACCGATTCGTCGGCCCACGCGTGGAAGGACGCCTGGAGCGACGCCATCAGGAGCGCCGGCCCGACCCCCTTCCCGCACACGTCCGCGATCGCGGCGTAGGTCTTCCCGTCGGACCGCGCGCGAAAGTCGAAATAGTCACCGGAAACCTGGCGCGAGGCCGTGTTGGAGCCATGGAGCTCGTAACCGGGAATCGTCGGCGGGTTCTCGGGGAGGAGGCGCTGCTGGATCTCGCGCGCGAGCGCGAACTCGCGATCCATCTGCTTCTTCTCGGCCGCCTCCGCCATCAAGCGCGCGTTCTGGATCTTGGCCGCGGCGACGTTGGCGAGAGAGGTCAACAGCCTCAGATCCGCCTCCTCGAACGACCGGTGCCCGACCTGGCTGTCGACGTAGATCAGTCCGACGACCTCCCCCTCGTTCTCGAGCGGAGCCGCGAGGACCGACTTGATGCCCGACAGGCGAATC
>DASXTN010000103.1:0-2761 GCA_036505435.1 Thermoanaerobaculia bacterium
AGTTCTCGAAGATGCCGTTGTGAACGGCGACGATCGCGCCGGTGCAATCTCTGTGCGGATGCGCGTTTTCTTCCGTCGGCCGGCCGTGGGTGGCCCAACGCGTATGCCCGATACCGACCGTTCCGGGCGCGGAGGAGCGGACCATCTTCGCGAGCAGCGTCGAGAGCTTGCCCGCGCTGCGGTGAACGGTGAAGTGGCCGTTGCAGAGGATCGCGATCCCGGCAGAGTCGTAGCCGCGGTACTCGAGGCGCTTCAATCCGTCGAGGAGCAGCGGCGCCGCCTCTTTCGAGCCGACGTATCCGACGATGCCGCACATATGAGCAGTCAGCTGTCAGCTCTCAGCCGTCAGCTGCGCGAGCCCTCCTTTTTGCTCTTCCGCCGCGCAGCCCAGCCTTCCAGGTTCTTCTGCGGAGAGCGGGTCAGGGCGAGAGCGCCGTCCGGGACGTCTTGCGTGATCGTCGAGCCCGCTCCCACCCAGGCGTTCTTTCCGACCGTGACCGGAGCGACGAGCTGAGAGTCGCTCCCGATGAATGCATCCTCTCCGATCGACGTGCGGTGCTTCTTCTCGCCGTCGTAATTGCAGGTGATCACGCCCGCGCCGATGTTCGCGCGCGCGCCGATCTCGGCGTCTCCGAGGTACGTCAGGTGGGGTGCCTTCGCTCCCGCGCGGAGCAGCGCTTTCTTGGTCTCGACGAAGTTGCCGACGCGGACGTCCTCCTCGAGCACCGTCCCGGGTCGGAGCCGGGCAAACGGGCCCACGCGCGCCCGCGGACCGACCTGCGCTCCTTCGAGCTCGCAGTGGGGTCCCACGATCGCCCCCGCTCCGATCGAGGAATCCGTCACGCGGCTGAAAGGCAGGATCTCGCAGCCCTGCTCGAGGAGGGTCGCCCCGTCGAGACAGACGAACGGGTGCACGACCGCGTCCGGCTCGAAACGGACCTTCGGTCCGATCCGGGTCGTCGCCGGGTCCACGATCGCTGCGCCGGCGTCGATCGCCCGCTCCAGCGAGCGCCGCCGGTCGATCTCCTCCGCCGCGGCGAGCTCGGCTCGTGTGTTGATTCCCCAGCCCTCGCGCCAGTCCTCCGCCTCGACGGCCTCGACTGCGCCTCCCGAAGACGCCAGGATCTCGACCGCGTCGGTCAGGTAGTACTCGCCAGTCACGGAATTCCGGCCGAGCTTTCCGAGCGCGTGGTCGAGCGCCGCCGCCGCGAAACAGTAGATGCCGGCGTTCGCCTCCGTCAGCCGCTTCTCCCGCGCGGTGGCGTTGCGCGCTTCGACGATCCGCCGTATGCGGCCGCGGCCGTCGCGCACGATCCGGCCGAGGTCACCGACTTCCGGAGGACGGAAGGTCAAGAGCGCGAGATCGAAGTCGCCCTCCCGGCGGCGATCGATCAACTTGGCGAGCGTCGCGGGCGTGACAAGGGGCGCGTCACCGGAGAGAATCACGACCGGTCCCGCACTGTTCGAGAGCGCCGGGAGCGCCCGGCGTGCCGCGTCGCCAGTCCCGAGCGGCGGGTCTTGGACGACGATCGACACCGTGCGGCCGGCGAGCGCCGCTTCCACCCGATCGCGCCCGGAGCCGACGACCGCGACGATCCGCGACGGCGAGACCCCCTCGGCGGTGTCCAGAACGGCTTCGAGCAGGGTTCTCCCTCCCATTCGGTGCAGAACTTTCGGAAGCGTCGATCGCATGCGCGAACCGACTCCGGCCGCGAGCACGATGACCTGGGGAGCCGCCTCCGGCGCGGATGCGCGCGAGCGGCGCGGCCCGGTCGATTTTTTGCGCTGGGAGGCCCTCATGACGGCTCGCTTTCGCCCTAGCGGGCGAGAAGCTGCAAGTATAGGACCCCGTTTCCGGGAAACGGGCCGGGGGAGGGGTCTGCCTCGCCCGAGCAGCCTCTACGACGCCAGCAGCTCCTGAAACTCGGGCGTGTCCCGCACCGGGTCGAAGTCGCGGTCGTGCCGGGCCAGGATGCGGTTTCGCTGGTCCTCGTCGATCGCGCGGCGCAAATGTTCGAGCGCGGATCCGGATTCGCCCCGCTGGGCGTAACAGCAGGCGAGCAGGAAGTCGACTTTGCCGCCGCCGTTCTTACGCGCCGCGCGCTTCAAGTGCTCGATCGCCTCGTTCACGTTCCCCCGATTCTTCTCGAGGACGGCGGCGTAGTAGAAGTCCTCCGGCTCGGAGAGCGACGTGCCGGCGGCGCTTTTCTGACGCTCGCAGACGGCGAGGTAGACGCGGGCGCGATCGACCAGCTCCTTTTCCTCCGCATACTTCTGAATCAGCTCGACAAAGTGCCGTTCCGCTTCGTCGAGCTTCCGACGCTGGAGCGCCGCGACGCCACGGTCGTACTCCCTCCGGGCGTTCTCGGTGTGCCGGGAGAGCTCCTTCAAGGTCTGCGCCTTCTTGGGCTCCCCCGCTGCGGCGACCGGCGGCGCGCCGAGCCTCTCGAGCTTCTTTTCGAGATCGTCGACGCGTACCGAAAGCGCGTCTGCGAGCGCTTGAACGCTCATCTTCGACGCGTTGTCTCTCAGGAATCGAAGCTCGGCGTCCGACCAGCGTTTTGCCATCTTGAGTGCCTCCGGGGAGGTCAGGAAAAACGGCGTATTGTAGGGATGGGCCCTCCCCCTGTCAACGGCAGCCGCCGGAATGGTGGACCTCCGCCCGCTGTTCTGCTCGTCCTGGGAGGTCGATATGCCGAGATTCTTCAGAGCTTCGTCGCTCGCGCTGGCCGGGGTCGCTCTCGTGATGGCGCTCGGCGTG
>DASXTN010000104.1:0-6646 GCA_036505435.1 Thermoanaerobaculia bacterium
ATCCCGGCCTCATCTCTCGCGCCGCCAGACCGTTCCTTCGGGTGTCGCGAGCACCAGGCGGCCGGGCGCCGGAGTGGGCGTGCGGCCCACGACGACCTCAAACTCGGCGTCGCGAAGGAGGTCCGGGGACCTCGCGATACCCCAGAGCGCGGCCGGAACGATCCTTCTTCCCGGCAGGAGAGCGACCCCGAAACGATGTAAGTACGTGTCAATGGTCGCGTCCGGGGGCTCCGTGCGGACGACGACGGAGGCGTTGCGCGGAATCAGCGGTTCGGCGCGCGCAAGGAGGATCCAGGCCGGGGCCGTGAAATCCGCCTCGCTCGCGTCATAAGGCGTGCGCGGGGCGCGAAAGAGGCCACGCGAAAAGGGGAGCGCGGCAACGGAGAACGCGGCGAGGATCGCAGAACCGACGAGGGGGAGAAAGAGCGCTCGCCTCACGTGGCGAGCCGGCGGAGCATCGCGAGATTCCTGCGATCCTGTACGAACGTGTCCTCGTCTTTGGGGGTTTCGAGGAACTTCGGGATCGCCGAGAGACGGTGATCCGTCATCAGGTTGCGGAATCCCCGGCGCCCGATCGTCCCCCGCCCAATGTGCTCGTGCCGGTCGACGCGGGAGCCGCGCGGCTTCTTCGAGTCGTTGACGTGGATCGCCGCGAGTCGCGACAGGCCGACCGTTCGGTCGAACGCGCCGATCGTTTCCATCCATCCCTCCCGGGTCACGATGTCGTACCCCGCGGCGTGGACATGGCACGTGTCGAAGCATGCGGCGACGCGGCGCGGATTGCGCACGGCACCCAGGATGTCGCGCAGGTGCTCGAAACGGTGGCCGACGCAAGATCCCTGACCCGCGGCGGTCTCGAGCAGGATGCGCACGCGCGCGCCGGAGGTGCGCGCGAAGACCTCGTCGAGCGACGCTGCGATTCGGGTGACCCCCGCCGCCTCGCCCTCTCCGCCGTGCGCCCCCGGGTGGTAGACGAGATCCGGGATCCCGAGCCTCCGGCATCGCTCGATCTCTTCGACGAGAGCGTCGATGGATTGTCGGCGCAACTCCTCGAAGGGAGAGGCGAGGTTGATCAGGTAGGAGGTGTGTGCGATGACCCGGGAGAGTTTCGCTCCCCGCGCCGCGGAGCGAAACGCTCGCGCTTCGGGGTGCTCGATCGGCCGGCCGATCCAACGATTGTTGTTCTTGACGAAGATTTGCAACACGCGGCAGCCGACCTCGACGCCGCGCTCGATCGCGCGCGGAGTTCCACCGGCGATGGATTGATGGGCGCCGAGCGGGAGATCGACGGTTGCCACGCCGGGATTCTAGTTGGGCGGCTCGATCACCACCCTCACCCCGACGCTCTCCCGGGGGAGAGGGAGAGCTTTACGACGGTTTCTCGTCTCCGAGATGCTCCATCAACTCCTGACCGATCCTCCTCGAAACGAGAATCTGCTTCACCCAGTTCAACGACGTAATCGCAAGCGGCACGCCGGCTGCCGAGAACGGCGCGCCGACTGCGGCGAGCGCGAGGTGTCGCGCCTTCTCGCCGCGCGTGTACTCGGGATTCTTCAGGTCCAGCACGCTGCCGTAGTACCGGAACACCATCCGATAGACGTCGGAGAGCAGGACTCGGAATCCCATCTCACTCCCCCAGACGAAGCACTGGCCGAGCCGGACCTTCTCGAGGAGCTCCGTCACCGAATCCGCCTCGGCAACCGTGTAAACCCGGGCAAGCGGGCCGAGCGTGTGTGCGTCGGAACCGGCGACGAGCGAGACGTCCCCGCGCTTTTCACGTACGACTGACATCAAGTCCTCGACCAGCCGGTTGTGCTGCGACGCCATCGCGCCGTTCTTGACCTCGAAGACGTCGAACATCCGCAGCATCTCCTCGAAGTACTGTCGCGGCGAATTCCGCATCCGATAGTTCTGGAACATGTGGTTCGCGGACGCGAGGATCTTCTCCTCGCTGAGATAGGCGTGCACGTCGTAGATGTTCTCCCGCCTCCTCTGAATCTCTGCGTGCTGCCGCTCGTCGATTCCGAAGACGTTGACGTGGATCCGCTGCCGCGTGTCGGGAAACCAGGTCTCGACTTCCTCCGAGATGAAGAAGTCGTCGAGGTCCGGATGCTTGTTGAGCAGGTAAAGGCAGCCCTCGATCGAGTCGTGATCGGTCAGCGTGACAAAGTCCATCCCTCGCTGCTTCGCGACGCGGTAAACGTCCTCCGGCCGGTTGTACGAGTCACGTGTGTTCGCGATCCGGAAGTACTTGAAGGTCGAATAGACGGAGTGGCAGTGCAAGTCCGCCTTTTTGAAACGGCGATCGGAAAACCAGCCCGGTTGTTCGGAGTCGTCCGCGCTTTTCCTCTGCATCGAAGTCGCGAGTGTGCAAGCCGCGGGCCGGGCAGTCAAGCGACTGGGCTATGCTCTGCCGGTGCCGCGCATCCTGTTCCGCCTCGTCTACGGCACCGTTTTGATAGCGGTCTTCCTGTTCGCTGGCTGGATCGCGTTTCGACGCTCGATCGTCGGCCGATCGGTCACAGTGCCCGACCTTTCGGGGAAGTCCGTCGCCGAGGCGATTCGCATCGCGCACGACGTCGGGCTGCGGTTGGAGGACGAGGCCTCGCGGGCGCGATACGACGATCGGGTCCCCCGCCATCGAGTTCTCCTTCAGCAGCCGGAGGCGGGCTCGCTCGCGAAGCCGGGGCAGGTCGTGCGGCTCGTCCTCTCGCTCGGGTCCAGGGAGCTCAAAGTTCCGGATCTCGCCGGCCTCGCGCCGCGCTCCGCGGCTTTGAAGCTCGCGCGCGAGTCGCTCCAGCTCGGAACGGTCTCCTGGTACCGGAATGAAGATACGCCGGCGGGCATCGTCGCGCAGAACCCCGAGCCCGAGACGCCGGTAGTGAAAGGGAGCACCGTCGAGGTATTGACCAACCGCGGAATGCCCGAGCTCCGGTTCGTCATGCCGGACTTCGTCGGCCAGGAAGCCGATCGCGTCCGCGCGCGACTCGAGACGTTCGGCTTTCGAGTGGGCAGCGCGCGCTACGAGGCCTATGAAGGCGTCCCGCCGAACACCATCCTGAAACAATTTCCCCCCGCCGGCTATCCACTGTCGCGGCGCGACGTGGTCTCGCTGACCGTTTCGCAGTCGGCCTCCGCGACTTCTCCCGCGTCGTGACGAGGGTTCGCATCGCGGCGTCGCTGCTTGCGGCGGATTTCGCGCGTCTCGCGGACGCGCTTTCGCTGGCCGAACGCGGCGGCGCCGACTTGGTTCACGTCGACGTCATGGATGGACACTTCGTGCCGAACCTCACGATCGGACCGCCCGTCGTGCGCGCGCTTCGCGCGGCGACGCGCCTCGCGCTCGACGTCCATCTCATGATCGAAGAACCGGAGAGAACGCTCTCCGAATATCTCGACGCAGGAGCGGACTGGGTATCCGTTCACGTCGAGGCGACCCGGCACCTCCAGCGGTGTCTTTCGACGATCCGCAAAGCGGGAGTTCGAGCAGGCGCCGCGATCAATCCCGCCACGCCTCCGCAGGCGCTCGCCGCGGCGTGGGGGGATCTCGACTACGCGGTGGTGATGTCGGTCAATCCCGGATGGGGAGGACAGCCATTTCTTCCGAGTTCGATCGAGAAGGTACGGCGGCTCCGCACGGAAGCCGCTGAGTCCAGCGCGCGTCCGGCGATCGAAGTCGACGGCGGGGTCGACGAAGGAAACGCCGGAAAGCTCGCGGACGCCGGGGCGGAAATTCTCGTCGCCGGGACGACGATCTACGGAGCGAGCGACCCGGTTGCGGCGATCGGTCGGCTGCGGGCCGCCGCGGAGGAGGTTCGAGCTTGAGAGTGGAGCGAGGAAAAGGCGTGAGCGCATTGGCGACAGCGACCGTCGTGATGATGCTCGCTGTGCTCGTCGCCTGCTCCGGATCGAAGAAGCCGGACAAGCTGACCCAGGAACTTTTGGCGAAGTCGAAAGAGGAGCTCTTCGAGAAGGGAAAGGCGCTCGTCGAGAAGAAGAAGTACGATCAGGGACGCAAGTACTTGACGTTCGTCTTCGAGACGTATCCGAACGACCCGCTCGGACGCGACGCGCTCCTGCTCGTCGCCGATTCCTACTTCAAGCAGGGCGGAAGCGGTTACACGGAAGCGCGTTTTCGATATCGTGACTATCTGAATCGTTATCCCGGCGCTCCGCGACGGGACTACGCGCGCTATCAGTTCGCGCTGACATACGACAAGGAAATCGAGCGAGCCGACCGCGATCAGACCGCGACGCGCGAGGCGATCGATCAGTACCGAGCGCTCATCCGCGAATATCCGACCTCCGGCTTCGCCGGCGCCGCCCGTGAACGGCTTCGCGTTCTCACAGACCTGCTCGCAGAGCACGAGTTCGAGGTGGGTTATTTCTACATGCGCAAGGGAGCGCCGGCCGCTGCGCTCGTGCGCTTCACCGAGCTCGAACAGCGGTTCCCGGAGTATGGCGCGCGCGACAAGGTGCTCTTCTATTCGGCCCGCGTGCTCGAGAAGCTCGGTCGTCGGGAGGAAGCGAACCGCTACTACGCCCGCGTGATCGAGGAGTTTCCGGATAGCGAATGGGCCCGCAAGGCACGCAGCTCCCGCGGCGAGAAAACGCCCGCCGCGGCGACTGCGGCCACGAGTCCAAAGTCCAAAGTTCCAAGTCCGTAACAGCCCTCGCCGAACCCCCTTCAACCGAGAGCCCGGTTACGCCGCTTTTGCGCGGCGAGGCGACCTTCGCCTGCGAGTTCGTTGACAGTGCCCGGGTCAGAGGGTACTTTTAAGGCAGAAGCCGTACCTCTCCGAATTTCTTAAGGAGCCGCCATGCGTCTCCCTGCTCATCGGGTCGCGATCCTCGTAGCCGGGTTCCTGACGGCCGGCGTCGGGCTCGGTCAGGCTCCACCTCCACCTCCTCCTCCGACTCCACCCCGGGCGCCCGCTCCACCCCCGCAGCCTTTGCGAGAGGTTCCGGGCGGCGCGATCGTCGTCGCCCCGACCACCCAGACGATTACGGTCGAAAGCCGCGGCGCAACCCTGGAAGGGGCTCCCCAGCCTCTCGGCTACGAGGCCGACGTCCACTGCTTCGGCTATCTCGGCGCACCGAATGAAACCTTTGTGGGTCGAGTCGTCGGCGCCGAGAGCCTGGCTGAGCAGATCGACTACATGGCGAGCGACCTTCTTTACGTGAACGCGGGCTACGACCGGGGGCTGAAGGTCGGTGACGAGTTTTGGCTGGTGACGCCGGAACAGATGGTCGTGCATCCCAAGACCGGTAAGGACGTCGGCCGTTTCTACCAGTACCGGGGCCGCGCGGTGGTCGAGAGCCTCGAAGGTCGGGCGGCGTCGCTGAGGGTCTCGAGCTCCTGCACGGACGTGCCCATGGGCTCCTACTTGAAGCCCTTCGAGCCGATACCGATTCCACTCGCTCGAAAGACCGCCCCGGCGGTCGCGGGCGACCCGCCCTCCGGAAAAGTGAAGGGTCACATCGTCTACACGCGGGACGGCGTCGTGGCGGTCGGTGCCGACCACACGGTGCTCGTCGACCTGGGGGTGGCGGATGGGATCGAGCCCGGGGATTTCCTGACGATCTTCCGCTATGCCGCCGGACGCGAGTACGGCATCCGGCCGGTTGGGGCTTACTGGGTCAACGTGCCGCCGCCGCCGGGAACGGAGATTCCGCGAACCTATCTCGGGGAGATCGCGATTCTCGCGGTCGGCGACCGCTGGGCGATCGGGCGCGTGACCGATTCGTATCGACTGATCGAGGTCGGAGACGAAGTCGAGCTGAAGTAGAGTCGCGATCCTTTTCCGAACAACTTCAGGAGAGGCGCACGGCGCCTCTTCTTTTTTTCGATCGACGAAATCTGCGTCGCGATCCGGTGCAAAGTTCAATCCGGCACCGTCGGCACGCGCCCGACCCCACAAAATATTGCGCCGGGCGATCGACTTTCATGCTGGCACGAAAATTTCTACGTCGTGCGATGAAGGAATCCGAAAGATTTTTTTCGGCTCTTCTCGCCATGAATCCCGTTTGCTAAGATGCGCGCCTTCCCGAAGCGTCGATTCCAGTCGTCTCGGAGGCCGATGTGAATCTGGACTCTCAGCTCCAGCAAGTCATCGATGAGCTTCTTTCCCACGGCATCTCACTCGACCTCGCGAAGAAGGAATTCGAGAAGAAATACATCGTCGGTGCCGTGAAGCGGTCGTCGGGCAATTTCGGACGCGCGGCGTCGTCTCTCGGCATCCACCGCAACACGCTGCGGAACAAGGTGAGCCTTTTGAATATCCGGTTCCCGCGCGACCAGTACCGCGTCACCGTTTCCCCCGACATCCACAAGAGAAAGTGAACCGGGGAACCGGGGTCTGTCCCCCTTCAGGCCGGCGGCGGGGGGGTCTTTTCCCGCGGCGGCGGCTCCGGCTCCGGCCGGACGGAATCTTTGAAGTTCTTGAGTCCCTGCCCGATGCCCTTACCGAGCTGGGGCAGGCGTGAAGCCCCGAAGATCACCAGCACGATCAAGAAGATGATGAGAAGCTCCGGGACCCCGAGGCGACCGAACATAGGGATTTTCTCCTCCCGGGTAGCTTAACAGAGCGCGCCGAGACGGAATTCGAACAGCTCGCGGAATCGGGCGTCCTGCGGCCCGACCAGA
>DASXTN010000105.1:0-1882 GCA_036505435.1 Thermoanaerobaculia bacterium
GCGCAACCGGCCGGCTTTGGTCCTGTCGCACGACACTTTCAACCATGGCCCTGCGGAGATGGTCGTCGTCGTTCCCTTGACGACGAGGCACCGGCCGGAATTCGAGAAGTTCCGGGTTATCGTCCGCCCTCCCGAAGGCGGCCTCTCGGCGACGAGCTATGCGATGCCGGACCAGATTCGCGCGATCTCAAGCGCACGCGCGGCAAGGCGCCTCGGGCGGATCGGCGCGGCGACGCTGGCGGAAGTCGAAGACCGCGTTCGGATTCTTCTAGACCTCTAGACCGAGAGCCGGCCGATGGCCGGGCCGACCTTCACCACGAGGGAGAGATGGGTCAGACCGTAGGTCTTGATCAAAGCTGTGCTAGTCGCTTTCGCGGAAGATGACCGAGAGCAGGACGCTCACGACCGTTACGACGAGCGCGCCGAGGAATGCGGGGATGAACCCGTCCACGTGAAATCCGAGGCCGAACGATTCGGAGACGGCGCTCGTCAGCCACAGCATGAGCGCATTGATGACGAACGTAAAGAGTCCGAGCGTCAGGAGAATCAACGGACACGTCAGAAGCTGCAGGATCGGCCGGACGATTGCGTTGAGCAAGCCGAAGACGAGAGCGACCAAGAGGAGAGAGGTCCACGGGCCGCTGTGCCGGACGCCGGGGACGATCTGCGTCGCGATCCACAGCGTTGCCGCGTTGACGAGGAGCCGGAGAAGGAAGCGCACGCGGGGAGCCTAACCCTTTCGCCGCACTGCCAGCATCGTGATGTCGTCGGATGGTTCAGCGCCCGCAGCATGCGCCGACACGGCCTTCTCGATCCGGTCGAGAAGCGCCGCGGCGGTCGGAGCAGCTTCCGCAACCAGCGCGAGCACCCGCTCCTCGGTGAAGAGATGCCCGGAGCCGTCTTTTGCCTCCGTCACGCCGTCCGTGAACGCGAAGAGCGTCTCGCCGGCTCGGAGCCGATCCTCCCGCGTCTCGTACTTCATGTCGGGCAGCATCCCGAGCGCCGGTCCGGTCGGGCCGAACCGCGCTCGCACGCCCGAAGCCCCGCAGACGACCGGCGCCTCGTGACCGGCGTTCAACCACGTGAGAGATCCCGACGCGGGGTCGAGAGTGGCGAAGAACACCGTCGCGAACATGTTCGCGTGCCCGTGCGTGCGGGCAATGTAGTCGTTGGTCGAGACGACCGTCGAGAGGAGCTGACTTGCGTCGGAGCCGCCGGCTTCCGCGTACGCGCGCTCGGCAAACGCGCGGAGGAGGCTGCGGAAGAGGGCCATGAAGAGCGCGGCGCCGACCCCCTTGTCGCAGACGTCGGCGATCACGAGTCCAACTCGCTCGCCGCCCGCGAGTGAAAACGCGTCGTAGAAGTCGCCCGCCACCTGGCGGGCCGGGAAGAATCGCGCCGCGATCTCCCATCCCGCGGGCTGTGGCAGCTCTTCGGGAAGAAAGCTCGTCTGGATCTCGCGGCCGATCTCGAGCTCGCGCTCGAGGCTCCTGGCCCAGAGCCGCTCCTTGTCGCGGAGGCGCTTCTTCTCGAGGGTCGCCCCGACCCGCGCCTTGAGCAGGACCGGGTTGAAAGGCTTCGGAAGATAATCCGTCGCGCCCATCTCCACGCAGCGGACGACGCTGTCGATTTCGGTCACGGCGGAGATCATGATCACGGGCAGCCGATCGAGCGTGCCGTCGCCGCGGAGCGCTTCGAGAACTTTGTACCCGTCGACTTCGGGCATCATGATGTCGAGCAGCACGACGTCGAACTCCTCCGCCGCGATCAGTTCGAGGGCCCGCCGGCCGTTCTCCGCAATCGAAACCGTGTGCCCCTGCTGTCGCAGCCGCCGCGACAGGAGGTCGCGGTTCATCTCGTTGTCGTCGACGACGAGGATCCG
>DASXTN010000106.1:0-10580 GCA_036505435.1 Thermoanaerobaculia bacterium
AGCCGCCGGCGTAGGCCGCGAGCACCGCTCCCCGCAGCAGGCCGGACTTCGAAGCAGGAGTCGCCATGTCTTTTGGAGCTACGGTCTTGCCGACGCTTCGTTCTTTCGAAAGCGGCCGCGCCCCCCGGGTTACTTCGTCGGGTCGGGCATGGCCTCGATCTGCGGCATCAGGATGTCACGAACGTAGTGCCACTCGGGCGCCGCGATCACGGCGCCCTGCGCGTAGGCGAGGGCCGCCGCCTTGTAGTTCAAGGCGGTTTGCCAATAGACGTACGCTAGCATCATGAGGTTCTCCGCGCCTCCCCACGCGGGGACCCAGGCGGGACCCGCTCCCGCGAGCGCCTCGCGCCAGGAGCACTCGACACCCCGACGTATCGTCGCCGCGGCTTTGATGGGGTCGCCCCCCGTCGGCGGCGGCGCGCTGAGCTGAATGCCTCCGATGATCCAGAGGACGCGGGGATTGTCGGGAGCATCGGGTTGGAGGCTCCGCCCGGCCGGAACGGCTTCCGCAAGGATCGCCTTGCGCTTCGCCGCGTCGTCGCCGGCGAGGAAGATCAGGTTCCCCCAGCAGCCGGCCATCGCGAGCCTCGGCTCGATCCAGCCGGGCCGGCGCTCGAGGGCGGCTCGAAAGTGGCCGAGGGCGGCTTCGAGATCCGACGCGAGATCGGTGGGTCTCGGAGTTTCGTTGAACCCGTTCAGAGCCCGACGCCATCGCGCGAAGCCCCGCCAGTAGGACCGGTAGTCGTCGAGCGCCGAGTCCGGGATCTTGCCGAGCGCGGCGTCGAGGCGGTCGAGCGCCGCTCGATCGCCGCGATAGTCCGCGGACCGGACCGCGGCGACGAGCTCCGCCAGGCGCGCCTCGGCCTTCTGCGGCGCGCAGGGCCCGGTGAAGCTTGCGGTGAGAAGAATCCACGCCATAAGAGACATGCCAACCTCCGCGCGAATTCTGGACGGCGGGTTTGCCCGAGGCCGCGTCCGCTTCTGCGGAGAGCCGAACGAGCCGGGGCAACGGGCGGTCGGAGCGGCGGATGGCGTCGCAGGGACGGTTCCTCACCCTTCAGCCCTGCCGGATCAAGATCCTCCGGGATATCCCACCGGTGCCAGGTGCCTGTTCCTGCAGCGGCAACGTAGACTGATCGGAGGGGGATTCAAAGATGAGCACGCGACACGACGACTTGCCAAAGGGTGAAGGAAAGCTTCTGGCCGACCGACGCATCGTTCTCTACCGGGACGGGGGCGGAATTCTGAGCGCCATGAGCAGTGTCTGCCCCCATCGAGGCTGCGACGTATTGTGGAACGGCGACGAAAAGGTCTGGGACTGCCCCTGCCACGGTTCGCGCTTCGCTCCGGATGGAGCCGTCCTTCGCGGCCCCGCGACGCAGCCGCTGCAGCCTGCCGAGGTGCCGGCGTAGACCGGATGAGCAAGCACTTATTCCCGCTCAAGGGCCGATGGAAGTCGCCGAGAGCGACGGTCCCGTTGATGATTGGCCAAGGGACGAGAGCGCCGCGACGAGCTGCTTGCCGGCGAGACTCGGCAGCTTTGGCATTCAGGCGAGCGTGAGGCGTCGGCGGAACGCGCGTTCCGAAAGCTTCCGGCCCAGATCCGATCCCGCATCGGGAGTCGCCTGGATGGGCTCGCCGGAAATCCCCGCCCTTCCGGCTGCGAAAAGCTTTGCGGCGTCGATGACCTTTTCCGGGTACGGGTCGGGGACTACCGAGTCGTCTACCAGATCTCCGATGAGGTCCTCGTCGTCCTGGTCGTGACGATCGGGCTGAAGTTGTTGACTGGAACGTCTTAGGGTGGCTCTTGCGACAGCCTTATCTTGACAAATTTGAATCGAATTAGTATTAAATACTGACATGGAACGAAAGCTTGTTCAGATCGGCAGTTCACTCGCCGTCACTCTTCCCTCCGAGGTCGTCCACGAGTTCCGCCTCAGGAAGGGTCAGTCTGTGGAGGTGTCTGTCCATCCCACGACGGGCGCCGTCACGATTCGCCCGGGGATCAAGTACTACGAGGAAGGACGGGTCACGAAGCGATTCCGGGAGGTCGCTGAGCGGATGATGAAGAAGCGAGTGAAGCTCTACGACAAGCTCGCGAGGTGATCCTCTATCTCTCGCGCGAGCAGCTCCTCGCGATCCACGCTGCGCAACTAGCTCGATTCGGGGGTGCCCAGGGGGTCCCTAACATGGGTGCTCTCGAGTCGGCGCTGGCCCGACCCGCGATGACGTTCGGCGGAGAGGACGTCTATCCGGATCTCGCTGCGAAGGCCGCCGCGCTTATGCACTCGATCATCATGAATCATCCGTTCCTGGACGGGAATAAGCGCGTCGGCATCATGGCGGCGGAGTTATTCATCGAGCTCAATGATGCCCGACTACGCGCCGATGATGATGAGCTTGAAGAGATGACGCTCGCCGTCGCTCGCGGCGAGCTCGATGCGGAGCGCGTGGCCATCTGGTTTCGGCAGCGACTCGAGCGGGAGCCATAGAGGAATCCCTGGCTGCTTGAGGACGCCGCGGCGTTTCAGCATCGCGACGGCGCGGCGGGAGAGGGTCGGGGTGAGGGGCTGGGTGGAGGCGCCGCGCCTATTTCGGAACGTCCTCCAGCCTGACGCCCCGTCCCGTTTTCAGGCTCGCACGCGCCTTCTCGATTCTTTCCAGGAAGCGCGGATCCATCTCGAGACGGTAGTCGAACCAATCATCTTCCGACTCGAAGCCGACCAGGACGCCGGCTGGTTTGCCATGCCGGGTAATGACGATCTCCTCCTCTTCGGCCAGCCGAAGGTACTTCGAAAGATCGTCCTTGACCTCGGAAAGGGGAACTCTCCTTACCCGTGTCTTGATGCTTTTGCGAGCCATTCGACAGCTCCTTCCTTGCTCACTATCGCGAGAACCTCCACTCGCTCCTCGGCAACATCGTAGAAGACTCGAAGATCGCCGATTCGGAGTCGATACTGAGGTCGCCTCCTTCCTCTCAACCGCTTGATTCGGCTCCGGCTCTCCTTCATGGGCTCGTGGTCTCAAATGCCTTTCGATCCCGTCGCGCACTTCAGAGCGAAGGCTTGCCTTCAGATTCCTGCGGTCCTCGAGCCGGTATCCTCGAAGCTGCCGATTTGGAGCTAACGCTGTGCCTTGGTTGGCTTCAACTTCGAACGGGCTGCGTGGCTCGCCCTAACGGGACGTTTATGGACTTTCGCCTTAGCAGGCAGGCGAAGCCTGCGTCTGACTTCCGAGAGTGGGATGGTCTTGCGAGACTGCCGTCGCGATTCGATGAGCTTCCAGAACCGAGGGTTAGCAACTGTGAACAGATCTTCAAGGTTTTCGCCCTCGACACCTATGACCAACGCGGCTGGTCTGCCGTGCTTCGTGATCAGAACCCTGTCCTGCTGAGCTGCTTCGACGCAGCCGCTGAGCGTGGCCTTCGCCTCTCGAAGAGGAACGATTTTCATAAGATCTCCTCCGTTTGCTTCTGTCTCTTTTTTCGCACCGCCCGGACGATGACCGTCTTCACACGGTCGTCCACGTCGTAGAACACACGCCAGTCACTAACCCGGAGCTGCCAGACCGGTGGGGTGTGTTTCCACGGCGGCTCGAGACCTTCAAGCCGCTTTCGACGGCGTGTCTCCACGGTCGGCTCATAGCTTAGCTGCTTTTCGATCTCCTCAACGATCCGCGCCCTCACTGTCGCTCGAAGGCGCTTGATGTCCGCGATCGCCTGCTCGACGAATTCGATCGTATAGGCATGCACGCAACTACAATTGTAGTCACAACATCAGAAAGGCGCAACGCCTGCGAGCCGCGGCCCTTTCACTTCCGAGGAGGCCCTCTTTACCCCGCCTTCCGAAACATCTTGTACCGCTCGGCGAGCGATCACCTGGACTGCTCTCCTCGGCACCGCGATCTGGACATTCTGGAATCCCTAAAGTCCATGAATCAGGCATCGGTCCATCCATCCCCTTCCTCGAGGATGTTCTCGCGAAGTGTCCTATGAGGGCATACCCGCTTTCCGCGGGAGTGTGCTGGGGTGAGGGGCTGTGCGGCCCATTGCTTCCCCGGAGACGTCTCTTACCCTCCAAGCAGCGCGGAGAACGCGCGCGGGGTCATAATGCGGGCTTTTCCCCGCGGCCTTTCGGCGAGCCGTCGATCGCCGGTGACCAGGAGAGCCGACGGCGACGCCTCGAGGATCCGCCAGAGGTGGTCATCGCCTCTTCTCGGGGCGACACCGGCCGGCGATTCGATGTCGGGAACGACCCCGTTGGCCGTAATCTCCGTGAGAAGTACGTCGACCTCGGCAGGAGAGAGTCCGTTCCGCCTACGGATCTTTGGCCGGACTAACACCGTTCGGTATTCCGCCAGCAGCTCGACCGAAAGCAGGAAGCGAAATCTCCCGGCCAGCATTCCGTCGAGGATCCGAGCCGTGGGAGATGCTGCGAGCGACGCAAGAAGGCCGCTTACCACGACGTTGGTGTCAATGACAGCCGGCTCCGCCGTCATCGCCGGCGGCGCTGCGCTCTCGTCTCCTCGACCGCCAGCCGCATCGCGTCAGACTCGGTCAAACCGGAGCTCGCGCGGGCCCGCGCCACCAGTGCTGCCGCTTGCCTCGTGGTCTTCACTCCGTACGCGTCGAGACTCTCCTCGACAAGACTCCGAATCGTCTTGCCGCGGCGCACGGCCGCTTCCTTGAGAGCCCGATGGCGTTCGGGCGAAAGCGTAATCGTCAGGCGAGGCATGCGTCTGGCTCCCAGGCACGCATTTTATCACCAATGCACCAAGTCACCAACCAATACTGTTCCGCCCGGTAGAGTGAGGCAGAAACCTTAGGGCTTGATCCAAGGTCACGCAAAAGTCCTCTACGAGGCGTGACCGTCTCGAGCGGATATTCTCGAAACGGCAGTTCTACTTCTAGCCTGGATGGACGCCGCCCTCCGAAACTTGGGTACACGAGAGTGATGAAACCGACAAACCCCTCATCGCCCCTCGAACTCTCTCGCTTCCGAGAGACGTCTCTGGTCGTGCTCTCGCGCGATCGCTCGAGACACTTGGCTACCGGATCACTCGCCAAACCGGCAGTCACATTCGGCTGACGACGCTCGAGAACGGTGAGCACCACTTGACGATTCCGGATCACGGCTCGCTTCGAATAGGCACTCTCGCCGGCGCCCTTTTACGAAGATCTTGATAGCGGCATTAGCCGTAGGGGCGGGGCTTGCCCCCGCCCTCAGGCGGCCGCGAGGGCCGCCCCTACGAAACGAACCACGCCAGTCACTCGACACCACGTCTCCGCTCCTTAAGGTACTTCTTGAACGACATCTTGGTCAGCCGTCCCGCCTTCGCATCCGCGATCCCTTTCTTGACGCTCTCCAGAGCCTCCTTGTTCTCCCAGAGCCACCGTTCCTCGGCTGGAATCTCGACGAAGGGCTCGAGCACGATTTTCCCGTCGGCCTGGCGGCGAGCCCGATAGCTGCTGACCCGTTCGGCGAGCTTGCCGAGAGTGATGCGCCCTTTGGAGTCGGGCCGAAGGCGATAGAGATTCTTTTCGTTGGAGGCTTCACTCATGTCCCAAGGCTAGCATTTGGTGGGATATGAGTCAGGTGGGATATCCCACCGACTCCTATTTCTTCTCGTTCCCGCCCGCCTCGAGCTTCCAGATACCCTGTCGCATTCCAGCCCATTCGCCCAGGGTGTAGAGGGCCAAGCTGCGCGGGCTCGTCCCTTCCCGCGACTCCGCCGCCACGCGGTACCACTCGCACGCATCGCGGAAGCGCTTCTCACTCTGGGCCCGCACTCCGAAGTAGTAGGCCACCTCCGAGCGCGAGCTCGCGGCGAGCGCGAACATGTCGGCTTCCGACCCGAGCCCGACTAAGTAGCGGCCCATGACGTGATACGAGTCGCGATCGTCCCTTCCGTAATAGGCCAGCAGCTCCGCCCGATGCGGATCGGTGTCCGAGCCTCGCAGCGCGAACGCGACCGCGCGGAAGAGCCAGACCCACTCCGGATGGTCATTCGGATTCGGCGTACCGATGACGTCCCAGAGCAGATCGTCGTTCTTGGTGTAGAGCGCCTTCATGCTCAGGGGATTCCGTTGGTCCGGCGGAATCTTCTCCTTGAGCCATGCCGCGGCGGCCTCCCGGCCCTTCCAGCTCTTCATATACCCGTACAGGATGATGAGCTGGTCCATGCGCTCCGGTCCGGGCGGCGAGAGCCGATCCGCGACTCGCAGGGCATCCTCCCAGCGCCCCGCGTTCCCGAATCCGCGAATCACGCAGGTCGAGTAGTTGGAGAGCTCCGGCTTCTTGGCGATCGCGTCGACGGCGTGCATGAGCCGTTCGGCGGGCAGGTCGAAGAACACCTCGGAGAAGTCCTTGTTCAACGCGTCGCAGACCTCCCATTGCTCCAGGTTGCTCTTGCGGTCCACGAGAAGGTCCGCCGCCTCCACGTCTTTTCCCTCCGCCCACAGGATCCGGATGAGGACTCGCATCGCGTCCGACTGCCCTCGAAGCGTCCCGACCGCCTCGCGCGCCATCGCTTCCGCCTCGGGCAAGCGCCCAAGCCCAGCGAGGCACGCCGCGATTCCGCGCTTGCGATTTCCCTGCTGGAACCGTTCGCTCTCGCTCATTCCTTCGAGCAGCCTGCGGCCCTTCTCGTACTCGTGGGCGAGCACGTAATTGCCCGCGAGGCGGATGTGCGCGTGGAAATGCCCCGGCGTTCTGGGGTCGGTGTTCCGGCTCAGCCAGCGCTCCCCGACCTCGCAGGCCTTCCGGTACTCCTTGCGGTCGCGCAACAGGTCGAAGTAGTAGCTCGTCGCGTTCCAATCGGTCGGGAACCGCTCGATCGCCCGCTCGAACTCCACCGCGAGCTGCTTGGGCTCGACCTTCGACAGGTACCAGCTCCACAGAATGCCCGTCGCCTCCGGAGCGGTCAGGTCGGGCGATCCCAGGAGGCGGTGCAGCGTCTCCCGGTCGCCAAGGTAGAGCGCGCTTTCCGCCTTCGCCTTGCGGCTGCCGTCGCCCAGAACCTGCGCGAGGCTGCGGTAGAGGTCTTCGGCAGCCCGCGAATCCTGCAGGTGACGGCTGCTGTAGTGCGCGAGCACCGAGCGGTGAGCCGGTCGCGAATCGAGCCACGGCACGAGCGCGCGAATCTCGACGAAAGCCTGAGGAGCGGCCGGCGGCGCCTTCTGATAACGGTCGCGCATGCGCTGGACGACGACCGCGGCGCCCCTCGTGTCGCCCTTGGGATCCGGAGGAATCGTCCGGTCCTCGCGGGAGAGCTCCTTGAGCGTTGCGCCGATCCCGGTGGTCGCGGTGATTGTCCAGGGTGGCCACCGATCCGTCTCGAACGGCGCGTAATGGGCCGCCTCGTAGTAGGCCTTCAGCGCGGCGCCGTCCCAAAGCGCGCCCTTGGCGGCGTCGACGGCACCCTTGAGCCTCGTGTCGAATTCGGAGCGCGACTCGAACCCCGGGGGCGTCGCGCTCGGCATCCGGGCGAGCTCGCGAAGGACCGCGCGAGGCAAAGCCTCCCCCAGGAGGTTTCTTCTCTCCGTGACCTCGACTTGACCGGGAAGCTCGATCTCGAGACCCGTCGCGATCACGGCGACCGAGTCGTTGCCCGGCATGAAGCGGTCCCGCGCCTCCTTCCAACGCGCGAGGTCGCCCCCGGACGTCGCACGCTTGACCGCGAAATAGCGGACCTCCTCGGAGGCGCCGGGTTTCGACGCCATCTGCGAGAGCGCGCGCTCGTCGAGCGCCTCGAACGCGCGGAGCGGAGCGTCCGCGGGGAGCCCGGCCGCCACCGTCTCGGCGTGACGTGTGTACCCGAGGGCATGCGCAAGCAGGACTTCCTCCACACCGGCGTGAGCGTCACGGGCGCGAGTGGCCGCGAGCAGCGCAAGAGCGCGCGCGGGGATCAGAGGCGCCAGCTCCAGACGATCGGGCATCTGAAATGCGAGGCGCGCGAAACAGTGGGCGGCGTCCCGGAAGGACCGATCTTTTTCGAGCGATCGCTCGGCCGCCTCGATCTCCTTCAGCAGGCCCGGCATCAGGAAGGAATCCGGGCCGCCACCGGACGATCGAGACGCCGGCGAGGCGGTCCCGCGGGGGATGACCGCTTTCGCATGCGCTACGAGCAGGGAGAGGTAGTCCGGGAAGTCGGGAAACTCGGGAAGCGACCCCGCCTTCCCATCGCCGAAGTGGACGCTCCATCGCCCGCCGGCGAATTCTGCCGTCGCCGCCTTTCCGGCAGGCGCGGGCAGCGACCCGGCGAGGCGATCGATCTCGCCGAACGCGAGCAGGAAGCGAACGTCCGGACGGAGCCGATAGGCGTCGTGGAGCTCCGCGCGCCATTCGGACGGCGGGACGACGGGACCGGGGGTTGGTTGTTTCAGAGGAGCTCTCTTGATCGGCTGGAGAAGCGACTTTTGGTTCCCGCAGCCCGAAAGCAGAATCGTCGCGGACAGAATGGCAGCGGCCTTAGCGATCAAGCGCGCACCATCAATTGTGAGACTCAATTTCGGCTGCTCGATGGTAGGCCGGGTAACGACGAAAAAGCGCCCCCCGACGTGCCCGCTGGACGGCCCTCTCGTCAGTCGCTCCGGCTCGGTCACGAAGCGATCGGGTTCCTCAAAAAGTGGACACAACTTCTTGTTAGCAAAGTCATGTGATTCGAGTGTTTAGGATTGGACGAGGTATACCAAGTCAACTAACATTAGTACACTACACTCTAGTGCACTATGACGCTCACCGAACGCATCGAAATCAATCCCGCTGTGATGATGGGCAAGCCCGTCGTCGTCGGCACGCGGATACCGGTCGAGCTAATTACTCGCAAACTCAGCCAGGGCGAGTCGGAAGCCGACTTGCTCGAAGCCTACCCACGCTTAACTCGCGAGGACATCCGCACAGCGCGCGCTCTAGGCGACCTTTGTCGAGCGTTTCGAGTTCGCGAGCTGGCTCTCTTTGGCTCGGTCCTGCGGGAGGACTTCCGACCCGACAGCGATCTGGATTTCTTGGTCGAGTTCGAGCCCGGGACGGCCGTAGGTCTGCTCATGCTGGCTCGCTTGCGGCGGGAGCTCGAGTCGCTCTTCAACCGACCGGTCGATTTGGTACCGAGGTCAAGCCTCAAGGCAGGCCTTCGGAAGGAGATCGTGGATCACGCCAGAACTCTGTATGCGGCGTGATCACCAATTCCTAACCGATATCCTCGAAGCCGCCGAATCGATCTCTCAGTTCCTAAAAGACAGAACTAGCGAGTCCTTCAGAGGTGATGATCTCCTCCGCAGCGCCATCCTTCACAAACTGACGGTGATCGGTGAGGCGGCGGCACGTGTCTCTCCCGAGCTCAAGGCTCGCTACGCCGAAGTTCCGTGGAGCGGCATCGTCGGTTTTCGGAACATCGCTGTGCATGCGTATTTCTCGGTAAACTGGGGAATTGTGTGGGTCACCGCGAGCGAGGAAATCCCCGAGCTCGAGGCTCAGATCAGGACGATTCTCGTTGCCGAACCCGAGTAGCTCCTCTACCGCTCCGACAGGAACTCCCGGTCCGGCTCGAGCTCTGCTCTTCTCGGCTTTACGGTTGCACGCGGCGAAGTCGACGCCGAGCATCTCGCGATCTGGTTCCGACAGAGGATTGTGAGCGTTCAGCCCGTCATCCTAAACTAGGCGAAATCCCGGACTTGCCGCGGCCTCCATCACCTTCCCCCTCTCCCGGCGGGAGCAGAAGTGCGCAGGCGCGAGGGTCTGACGACAATCCACTAGTGTTTCGTCGCCGAAGTCCTGATAAGCCTGTCGGTCGTAGGGGCGGCCCTTGCGGCCGCCCGCGGGCGGGGACAAGCCCCGCCCCTACGTTTATGGTCCTTATCGCGACTTCCGAGACGGCACACTAGCAGTGGTCGTAGTCTAGATAGTAACGTATGTGTTACCATAACTGTGCCGAGCGTCCAGGTTCTCGAGTACCTCGACTGGCGTGGCCGCAAGGAATCGCACTAGTCAATCTGGGAACGGATATGGCACTCACACGGACCTTCAAGGAGACCATCGCGGCACGCGCTCGGCGCGACCCACGCTTCCGTGAGTCGCTTTTCACGGAAGCGATCAATGCCTATCTTGCGGGTGACACGACCGAGGGCAAGGCGATGCTGCGCGATCTCGTCAACGCGACGATCGGCTTCGAGCGCCTCGCCTCCGAGGTCCGCAAACCGAGCAAGAGCCTGCACCGCATGCTCGCCCCGCACGGCAATCCCAGCACCGAGAACTTTTTCACCATCGTCAGGGCCTTGCAGAAGAAGACTCGCGTGAAACTGCGCGTCACCGCGGCCTGAGCGCCGGACCTCGCGATTCCGCCGCGAAACGTTCCTCCTCGCAGCGCCACGCGACCGATCTCTCGCGTCACAGACTAAAATCGCGCCCGGATGCCTTCGGTCCTCCTCACGGTCAACGGGCGCGAGCGGCGCGTGGACGCTTCGCCCGACGAGGCGCTCCTCTCCGTCCTCCGCAACCGCCTCGACCTGACCGGCACCAAGTACGGCTGCGGTGAGGGGCAGTGCGGCGCGTGCACGGTGCTCCTCGACGGCCAGGCGACGCCGT
>DASXTN010000107.1:0-3922 GCA_036505435.1 Thermoanaerobaculia bacterium
CTGGCAGTCGCCGAACTTCTTCGCATACTTCCCTTCGAACAACTCGGCCCCCGCGATCCTGGGTGAGCTCCTCTCCGCCGGCCTCGGTGTCCAGGGAATGCTCTGGGCGACCAGCCCCGCGTGCACGGAGCTCGAGACCCACGTGCTCGACTGGCTCGTCGGGATGCTCGGGCTGCCCGAAAGGTTCCGATCGTCATCGTCCGGAGGCGGCGTCATCCAGGACACGGCCTCGAGCGCTTCGCTCTGCGCGCTGCTCGCCGGCCGCGAGCGGGCGACCGGGTTCCGCGCGAACGAGACCGGCTCGGGTGGAGGTCTCACCGCCTACGCGTCCTCCCAGGCGCACTCCTCGATCGAGAAGGCGGTGAAGATCGCAGGGATCGGACGAGAGAACCTGCGGTCAGTCGAGTTGGACGAAAGCTTCGCGATGTGCCCGGATGCGCTCGCGCGGGCGATCACGGAGGATCGTCGCGCCGGCAGAATCCCGTGCTTCGTCTGCGCGACCGTCGGGTCGACTTCCTCCAACGCCATCGATCCCGTCCGCGAGGTCGGACGGATCTGCCGCGACCAGGGAATCTGGCTCCACGTGGATGCGGCGATGTCCGGCACCGCGGCGCTCTGCCCCGAGTTCCGCTGGATCCAAGACGGCATCGAGCTCGCCGACAGCTACTGCTTCAACCCGCACAAGTGGATGTTCACCAACTTCGACTGCGATGCTTTCTGGGTTGCCGACCGGGGCGCCCTCATTCGCACGCTGTCCGTCCTTCCGGAATATCTTCGCAACAAAGCGACCGAATCCGGCGCGGTGTTCGATTATCGAGACTGGCACGTTCCGCTCGGCCGTCGCTTCCGCGCGTTGAAGCTCTGGTTCGTAATCCGCCACTACGGCGTCGAAGGGCTCCAGCACCACGTTCGCCGGCACGTCGAGCTCGCGCAGCTCTTCAAAGCTTGGGTCGCGAAGTCCGATCGGTTCGAGCTCGCGGCGCCGGCGCCCCTGAACCTCGTCTGCTTTCGCCACGTCGGAGGGGACGCCATCAACCAACAGCTTCTCGAGGCCCTGAACACGAGCGGCCGGCTCTACCTGACTCACACGACGCTCGGCGGCCGCTACACGCTCCGCATGTCGATCGGCCAGAGCCGGACCGAAGAGCGCCACGTCGCTTCCGCCTGGCAGGCGATCGAGGAGATGGCGATCGAGCTCGAGCCGACGATCTGAAGAAGCCGGCGAAGATCTCAGGCGTCGAGAAAAGCTGCGATCGCCGCGAGCCCCTTCTCGAGAACGTCCGTCGCTCCCGAGAAGGAGATTCGGAAGTGGGAAGGGGAGTCGAAGAAGTCTCCCGGAACGACGGCGACGCCGTGCTCGGCGAAAAGGCGATCGGCGAATTTCGTGGAGTCGCGCCCGTCGCGGAAGCGCGGAAACGCGATCGTCGTGTGAGAGGCGATGCATTCGAGCTCGCCGCGACCGGCGAGGAACGAAGCGACCAGCAGCGCATTGGCTCCTCGGAGCCGTCGCGCGCGCGCGGCCAGACGATCGAGCCCGCGGAACGCAACGACCGAGATCCGGTCAGCAGGGATCGGACCCCAGACGTCCACGACGTCCCGGGCGCGGCGGATCTTCTCGGTGATCTCGCGCGAGCCGAGCGCCCACCCGCACCGAAGCGACGCGAGACCATAGGCCTTCGTCAAGCTGCTCGTCGAAACGAAGAACGGTGAGAGCGTGGCCGCCGGGCGGCCTCCGGCGAGATCGAGGTAGACCTCGTCCACGAGTACCGTCGCACCGCGTCGCTCGGCGAGCCGCGCGACCTCCTGGAGCTCGGCTTCGCCGGCCAGAACGCCCGAGGGGTTGTGCGGATTCGACAGCATCACGACGCGGGTGCGCGGCGTGAGCGCCCGACCGATCCGGTCGAGATCGAGGCGCCAGCCCTCCTCGAACCGGCGCTCGAACCGCGTGACCCGCGCGCCGAGCATCGTCGCGGCCGCTCCCAGCGGTTCGTAGGCCGGCTGCTCGAAGAGAACCTCGTCGCCGGCCTCCAGGAGCGCTGCGAGCGCGAGGAAGTTCGCTCCCGAACAGCCGACCGCAGTCGCGACGTTCTCCGAGAGCACGCCGTATCGCGAAGCGATCGCTTCGACGAGCGGCGGGTAGCCGTCGGGGGGGGACCCCTCGCCCGCGAGGTCCACGGCTTCTCTCGCTTCGGGCAGATCGTCGAGCGTGCAGGCGAGCAGGTTCGATCCCGCGAGGTCGATCGCCGGCGCGGGCCGGTTTTTCGCCCACACCATGTAGCGCGAGCTTGCCCGGACCATCAGATCGCCTTCGCCGCACGCGTACGTCGCCGCGTGAAGAGGAGGTAGACCGGCGCGCCCGTCGCGAGCAGCGCCGTCCCGATGGCTGATCGCACGGGATTCGTGCGTATGGCGCTCGCGATCGCGACCGCCGCCGCAATGACGAAGAGCGCCGGGACGATCGGGTATCCCGGCGTCCGAAAGGCGCCGGGCTCCCGGGAACCGAGCGGCAGACGGCGACGGAAGACGAAGATCGCCGCGACCGTGAGCCCGAAGAAGATCCAGTCTCCGAAGACGACCGAGTCGACGAGCTCGCCGTACGTGCCGGTGAGCGCGAGCACGATTCCCCATGCAGCCTGGAGCACGATCGCGAGCGCGGGCGTCTGAAACTTCGGGTGGAGGCGGGCAAGCGCGGGGAGGAACACGCCGTCTTTTCCCATCGCGTAGTAGATCCGCGTCTGGGCGAGCAGCGTGAGGTCGAGAAAACCGAACACCGAAACCGCGATGGCCGCGGCGACGAGACGGTCGGCGCCTGCTCCGAAGATCCGCCGGAGGGCGTCGGCGGCTGGTGTCGCGGTCGAGGCGAGGCCCGGCCGTGACAGGATCGAGAGGTAAACGACGTTCGCGAGCAGATAGACGACGATCACGATCGCCATCCCGGCCATCAGCGCGAGGGGAAGTGTTCGGCGCGGCTCGCGCGTCTCTTCCGCCACCAGGTTCACGCTCTGCCAGCCTCCGTAGGCGAAGAGGATCGGGATCAACGCCGCGCCGAACGCGAGAAATCCTCCTGAGGATTGCGGGAATTCCGTCGCGGCGGGAGATCGCGCGGCGCGCGGAAGCAGAAGGCCTCCGAGGATGAGCGCCGCGAGCGCGAGGATCTTCAACAGCACCAGTACGTTGAGCAAACGGCTACCCGGCTTGACCCCCATGTAGTTGACCCCGGCAACGATCACGATGGCGAGAGCCGCCCAGACCGAGGCGTATGTCGATTCGCGGCCGGCGAGCCGCAGCGCGTATTGGGAGAACGTGATCGAGACCGCGGCGAGCCCGCCCCCCTGAATCACGACGAGGGACGCCCATCCGAAGAGAAATGCGACGAACGGGTGATAGGCCTCGCGGAGGTAGACGTATTCGCCGCCGGCCTGAGGGAAGAGCGCCGCGAGCTCGGCGAAGGCGAACGCTCCCGCGAGCGCGATTGCTCCGCCGACGAGCCATGCCGCGAGGACGAGTCCGGACGTCGGGAGCCGCTGCGCCACGACGGATGGCAGGATGAAGATGCCGGACCCGATGATGCCGCCGACGACGACCATCGTCGCGTCGAAGGGACCGAGCGCGCGGCGGAGGCTCAACGCGGGCAGAATATCGCGACCGCCACGATCACCTCGAAGTCACGGCGCGCTAGAATCGGAAGGTGCCGGCCGACTTCGTCCATCTCCACCTCCACACTCAGTACTCCCTCTTAGACGGCGCCAATCGCGTCGGGGAGCTCTGTCGGAGGATCCGGGAGCTCGAAATGCCCGCGGTCGCGATCACCGATCACGGGAACATGTTCGGAGCGTTCGCCTTCTACCACGAGGCGCTGAAGCAGGGCGTGCGACCGATTCTCGGAATCGAGGCCTACATCGCGCCGGGTGACCGTCGCGAC
>DASXTN010000108.1:0-7940 GCA_036505435.1 Thermoanaerobaculia bacterium
CTTCGATGCGCTCCTCGCGTGGGTCCACCGCCTGCTGAACCCCCCGCGCACGTCGCCGGCTCCGGTCCGGACCGGTCGCCCGCGGCGGGTTCGAGATCGCGTTCCGATCTAGTCGTCCCAGGTCCCCAGACTAGGTCCCAAGGACTCCTTCTACTTCAAAAGCGGCAGTATCTCTTTCGCAGTAGCGGCCTCGGCTCCATTCGGGTCGAGCTCGAGGTATTTCGCGAGATGCTCTCGCGCCGCCGCCTTCTTGTTCAGATTGAAGGACGCCATGCCGAGCCAGAAGTGCGCGAGCGCGAAGTCCGGCTTCGCCTCGACGGCTTTTGCGAGCAGAGCCTCCGCTTCCTTGACCTTCTTCTTGTTGTAGGCCTCGATCCCCTTGTTGTAGAGAGTCTCGGGCGTGTCGGGGTTCGCTTCGTCGAACTTCGCTTGCCATACGGCCGCCGCCTTCTTGTCGCCCGACTGCTGCGCCGCACTCGCCATGATTCCGTAGAGCTGAGTAAGCGACGGGTCGAGGTCGACCGCCTTCTGCCCGTACTCCAGCGTCTTTGCCCAGTCCTTCTTCTCGTAGGCGAGCGTCGCGAGCGCCTGCCAGCCCTGCGGCAAGTCGGGATTCTTCCCGACCGCCTCCAGGAACTTTGCCTCCGCGGCGGTCTTGTTGCCCGCGGAGAGAAGATCGACCCCCTCGTTGAAGGTGATAGCCGCTTGATCGGTGGGCGACGGAGGCGCCTGCGCCGCGGTGCCGCCCGCCGCCGCGCCCGCTTCCGCGGTCGTGAGCAACTTGAGATCAACGATGCCGATGTCGCCGACGGGAACCTTCTTGTCCGACTCCGCGGGAGCGAAACCTTCCTTCTCGATCTTGAGGTGATACGGCATCGTCGCGTCGTTCAGGATCGTTCCCCACTCCCCCTTCTTGTCGGTCTTCAGCGTCATCTTGAAGGTTCGCAGGTTCGGGGTCGTCACGGTGATGACCGCTCCCTCGAGCGGCTTGCCCGAAGAGTCGGTCACTTTGCCCTTCAGGCGAGCCTGCGCCCCCGCGAGCAGGAGCGAAGCGAGTCCGAAGGCCACGAGCGCAGCCAGAGCGCGAGTCGGTTTTCTCATCTGTCCCTCCAGCCGGCGGAGAGCGCGCGCCATGCCGCCGGGAACGCTTCCGAATTCTATGGAATTACGGCAGGTTGCGCGGATATCGCGCGGAAGCGTCGTTTTCTGCCGGCGACCGAAACGGACCCAAACCGAGGCATATTCCGACCGCCTTCCTCCCCCCTTCTCAGCGGGGGCACGAGGGAGATCAGGCCTGAGCGCGGGCCTTTGCTTTGCCGTCGACGGGGATCGACTCCAGAATCTCGGCGATCAGCGGGTACTTGCCCATCGGCATGATGTGAAGTCCGCGGGCGACTTCCCGGATTGCGGCTGCGAGCTCGCGCGCGATCGCCAACCCTTCCGCCTTCTCGTGGTCGGGACCTTTTTCGGCGGCGCCCCGCATCCTCTCCTGAATTGCGGGCGGCACCACGATACCCGGAACTTCGTTCGCGAAGAACATCGTTTGCTTGAGCGAACGCAGCGGAATCAAACCGATCAGCACCGGAATCGCCCGCGACTCGTCGCACGCGAGGAAGCGCTCCAACGACCCGACGTCGTAAACCGGCTGAGTCTGGGCGAAGCTCGCGCCCGCTTCGATCTTTGCGCGCAGCTTCGACAGCTCGATTTCGAGGTCGAGCGCAGCCGGGTTCGCTGCGCAACCGATCGCGAACCCGGTCGCGGTGCCGATCGAGTTGCCGGCGAGATCCGCGCCCGAGTTCAGGCCGCGTGCCATGCGGAGAAGCCCGAGGACATCGACCTCCGAGACTTGCTTGCCTTGCGGATAGTCGCCGATCTTCAGCGGGTCACCGCCGAGGCAGAGGAGCGCCTTCAAGCCGAGTCCCGCTGCGCCGAGCAGATCGGACTGGAGCCCCAATACGTTGCGGTCCCGCGTCGTGATCTGCACGACGGCGTCGAGACCGACCTCGCGTTGAATGAGCGCAGCGACCGCGATCGAAGACATGCGCAGGCGCGCCATCGGGTTGTCGGTGACGTTCGCCGCATCCACGCCATGGGTCTTGAAGAGCCGCGCGCCCTCGATCGCCCCTGAGGCGTCCACGCCGCGTGGCGGCTCGATCTCCGCGGTGACGACGAACGCACTCGGGTCGGCCAGCCGGCGTTTCAACCGCGAGGTCTCGATCGGCACCTCCCCGAGCTTCGGAGCGAGGCTCTCGACGACTACGGTGACGCGGTTGGCGGACATGGCCCGCTTTCTTCCGGAGACGGCTTTCGACATGGCGCGAATGTGCTCGGGCGTGGTGCCGCAGCAGCCCCCGATGATCGCCGCGCCCGACTCGACGAACGCTTCGGCATAGTCCCGCAGATAGTCGGGAGAGGAGAGATAGACGTTGCGGCCGTGAACGATCGTGGGATAGCCCGCGTTCGGCATCACGGAGAGCGGTGCGGAGATGGAAGACGGAAGACGCGTGAAGACGTCATGGGACTCCTGGGGGCCGAGCGTGCAGTTCATGCCGACCGCGTCCGCTCCCGCGATCGCGAGGGTCGAGAGGGCATGAGCCGCACTCTCCCCGAACGCCGTGCGACCGTCGGCGAAAAAGGTCATTTCGGCGATCACCGGCAGGTCCGCGGAGAGACTCCGAATCGCGCGAACGGCTTCTGCAGCCTCGAGGAGATTTCCGAAGGTCTCGAGAACGATCAGGTCGACCTCGGAGTCGAGGAGCGCCCGCGCTTGCTCCTGAAAGATCTCGCGCACCTGAGTCATCGTCAGCGTGCCGTACGGCTTCACGAGCGCGCCGAGGGGTCCGATCGAGCCGGCGACGAAGACCATTTCGCCGACCGCCGCCTCGCGCGCGAGCCTGACGCCTTCTCGATTGATCTTCTCGAGCGAGTCCGCCCACTCGTGTGCCGTCAGCTTCACGCGGTTGGCGTCCCAGGTGTTGGTCGTCAGGATCCGGGCGCCCGCATCGCAGTAGTCCTCGTGGACTTCGCGGACTGCTTCCGGGTCGGAGACGTTCAGCGGCGACTTCGCCTGGTCAGGTGAGGCGCCGCGCGAAACGAGCAACGTGCCCATCGCGCCGTCCGCGAGCAGCACCTCGTCGGCGATGGCCTTACGAAAGTCTTTCTTCATGGACGTGAAAACGCCTCCCGAAGTCGAGAGGCGTCGTGAACCGAATTCCGTCGCGCGCCTCTCATCTTCTTCTTCTCCCGGTGAGCGGGAGACCCTGCGGTCCCCGGCTTCCGGGCGGAGAATCCGGAATTGGCACCTGACGAACCGCGCCGCGACGCGCGACTCCGGTTGCCGTGGGTTAGCGCTTCCTCCGGGATCCGCGCTGAGGATGCTTCGGGCCGGTCCCTCACCCACTCTCGATGTGGCCGGAAGGAGTTTCCGGCCGCGGCGCTCGCCGCGGTCAGCCTCGCCGGCGGGTCAAAGAGCCGACCGAACAGTAGCCGTGCCCGGTGCGGGTGTCAAATACGCCGACACTTCCCACCGAAAGATAGCGGCGCTAGGCTTCTCTTCGTCCTCGCCGAGCAGGCGTTCTC
Organism: Thermoanaerobaculia bacterium; assembly: GCA_036505435.1. Classification (GTDB taxonomy): domain Bacteria; phylum Acidobacteriota; class Thermoanaerobaculia; order UBA5066; family Gp7-AA6; genus Gp7-AA6. The sequence continues at coordinate 3,580 of DASXTN010000108.1, forward strand.
ACGGCCTCCGAAAGGAGCCGGATGAACACGTTGCTGGTTTTCCTTCTGTCACTCGTCGCGCCGGCGGCGCCCTGGGGAGAGCTCTCACTCACGATCGAACGAGACCATTCGAGCTCGAGTGATCACGTGACGCTCTGCCGCGTCCGGGTCGTCAATAACGGCGGCCGGTCCTGGTCGGGTCGCGCGATCGAGTTCGAAGCGCGAGCAATCCGAGACGGAGCTGTCGCCGCGACGGAACGAGGCCGCTTCGGGCTCACCCTCGTTCCCTATGGCAGCCTCGAGACGCTCATCGGTTTCACGGGGCGTTTCGATCGATTCGAAGTAGTGCCCGCCGACCGCGCCCCCGGCGAGCGCCGATCGCGCGGCGGCAAGGCGGCCCATGGTCGAAGGAAGACACGGGGAAGCAGAGGCTAGAATGCCGGCGAATGAAAACCCTCGTCGTCGGCGGGGGCGGCCGCGAGCACGCGCTTTGCTGGTCGCTCGCGAAGAGCTCCGAGGTCGCGGAGATCTACTGCGCGCCGGGAAACCCCGGAATCGCGGAAGTCGCCGACTGCCTGCCGGTTTCCTCCGGCGAGATCGTCGAGCTCGCGGAGATCGCGGAGAAGCTTCGAATCGATCTCACGATCGTCGGCCCCGAGGTCCCCCTCTCTCTCGGGATCGCCGACGAGTTCGCCAAGCGCGACCTGCCGATTTTCGGTCCGAGCCGGCTCGCGGCGCAGATCGAGACGTCGAAAGCGTTCGCGAAGGAGTTTTTCGCGCGGCACGGGATCCCGACCGCTTCGGCGGCCATCTGTAGCTCGGCGGACGAGGCGCGTGCCGCCATCGGCCGCTTCGGCTATCCGGTGGTGCTCAAGGCCGACGGCCTCGCGGGCGGGAAGGGAGTGCTGACGATCGATTCGGCCGCCGACGCCGAGAAAGCCCTTGGCCTTTTCTTCGGAGAGCGCGTGTTCGGCGACGCGGGCGATCGAGTTCTGGTCGAGGAGTTCCTTCGTGGACAGGAGGCCTCGTTTCTCGCAATCTGCGACGGCGAGGTCGCTCTCCCGCTGCCCACCGCGCGTGACTACAAGAAAGTCTATGACGGTGACCGGGGGCCGAACACGGGCGGCATGGGGGGACATTCACCCGCCGGGGTTCTCGACGCCGAAGGCTCGTCCCGCGTTCTTCGCGAGATCATCTGGCCCACTCTGCGAGGGCTGGCGGAGGAAGGTCGTCCGTTCCGCGGCGTCCTTTACGCCGGTTTGATGGTGACGGACCTCGGGCCGAAAGTCCTCGAATTCAACGCGCGGTTCGGCGATCCGGAGACGGAAGTGATCCTCCCGCGCGTCGTGACCGATTTAGCCGGGGTATTGAAGGCAGCGCTCTCGCGCGGCGAGCTCGACCGCTTCTCACCCCTCGAAGTCAAGGCAGAGGTCTGCGCGGGCGTGGTCCTGTGCTCGGCGGGCTATCCGGGAGTCAGCGTGGGCGGCAAGGTGATCTCCGGACTGACGGACGCGGCGCGGGTGCCGGGGGTGGAGCTCTTCCACGGCCACACCGAGCAGGACGGCGATCGACTGATCGCCGCGGGTGGAAGGGTCATGGTCGTGACCGCGATGGCACCGTCGCTCTCCGAGGCGCTCGCTCGCACCTACGAGGCGGCCGGCCGGATCGAGTTCGAGGGGAAACACTACCGCCGCGACATCGGGGCCGCGGGGCTTCGGTCGAGTCGGATGTAGACCACGCTTACCCGCACCCGTCGGAGTCCGCGCACTTCATCTCGAAGAATGCGCCGTCCTGTGTTCCTCCGTCCAGGATGTTGACGTAGCCCTCGATCGTCGGGCTCGTCGCGGTCGCGCCGACGACGTCGGCGAAAACGAGCATAGCGGTTACGTTGTTCGGGATGGCGGCAGCTGTGCGGACGTTGTTAATCTGTTCGACCTCTCCTGGATCCAAGTTCGAAATCGTCAGGACGTTGCCGATCCGTTGTCCGTTTGTGGGGCTACCCGACGTCACATCGTAGAATTCGAGCTGCACGGTGACGAGCTGGCCGGTTCCGCGAATGTCGGTGTTGCGGATTCCAATATTCGTCCGAAGACTACCAGCAATGTCTGGAGCAGTTTGCGTGTCACGTATCGTAGCAACGAGAGTCGAATTCGCTGATTCGAAAAAGAGCGATGCAGGATACGCAATCGCTACCGTGCCCGGCCCTGTCGGGTTCGGGCTATAAGTTCGTGCGTAAACCACGCCTTCCCAACCCTGACTGGAGGGCAGATTCTCGAAGGTCACGAGTAGACTTCCGAAAGAACTCTGGTCAGCGCCCGGCTGCAAGACGCCCGGCAACGTGCCGAGGTACTGGACGAAGTCGTCGGTGTGGAAGTTGTCGAACGCCAGCAGGTTGATCGACTGGATGGGCGTCCGGAAGAAGCTTCTCGTTCCGTCGCTATTTAGCCGATTATAGGAGTACTGGAAGCGCGCGACGACGGGAGCCGCGCTCGTGCCCGAGCTCGTGTTGTTCGAAATGTCGATCGCCGTGCGGAAGAGCGCCGTGCCGACCACGCGGGTGACGACGGGGACCTCCACGGAATACGAGACGGCTGCCGTTGACGCGGCGTTGGCGCGAACAGCCCCGGCGCGGCGGACGACGCGCGTCGGAGCGGCCGAGGCAATCGAGGCGAAAAGAAAGACGGCAACGGCGGAAACGGCGCCCGCCGCGTGATCGAGCGACCGAGGTTTCATGTGATTCGTCTCCTGTTCCGGGGTTGGGACGGCATAGCACCCCAAACCGCTCGGTTCGAGTCAGCAATTCCCGGTCCAACATAGGTTCAAGGTTCAAAGTTGAAAGTTCAAGGTTCTGGAGCGGGAACGTCGATGGACCTAGACTCTCGCCCGTGCCGAGCAGCGCCACAACGCGGGCAGTTGCGGTCGTGCGAATCCTGACCGGAGCGATCTTTGTCGCGGAAGGATTCGCGAAGATCGCCGGCGATTTCGTGCGCGGCGGGTTCGCCGATTCGGTCCGCGAGACCGCCTCAGGGCGGCCCTGGCCGTTCTGGGCCTCGTTCCTGCGGTCGGTGGTGCTCCCGAACGATCGCGGCTTTGCCTGGTTTTTCGCGGCTGCGGAGCTCGCCCTGGGGATCGCCCTTTTGATCGGTCTATTGACGCGCGCGGCGACCTTGGGCGGGATGCTTCTCATGGTGATCCTCCTCCTCGGGCAGACCTACGTCGGGCGTGGGAGATGGGATCAGTGGGTCACGGCAGGATTGACGACGAAGTTCGCTCTGCTGCTTCTCTGGCTTCTTTTCCTCATGGATGCCGGGCGAATCTGGGGCCTCGATGGCCGGCTGCGGAAGGGCTCCCGCTCCGTCCGAGCGCGTTAGCGGGCCGCGAGAAGTTTGCCGATCTCTTTCTCGACCGTCGGAATCGAGAGAGAGCCCGAATAAATGCGGACCTTCCGGCCGCTTCGGTCGTAGAGAACAGAGAAAGGCAGCTCGCCGCCCCAGGAGGAATCGACTGTGTCGATGAACTCCTGATCGTCGCCTCCGCTCTTCTTGCGATAGTTCGGAAACGAAGGCCGCTGCTCGGCGAGGAATTTCTCGACCTCGGGCCGCTGCTTATCGAAGTCCGTCGAAACCCCGACCACGGCGAGGCCCGATTTGCGATGCCGCTCCTGGAGGCGCGAGAGCTGCGGAAATTCTTCTCGGCACGGTACGCACCACGTCGCCCAGAAGTTCAAGAGCACGACACGCCCTTTCTCCCGCGCGATTGCCTGGCGGAGTCCGCGCGCGTCGAGCTCACCGGCGAGGCGAGACGGGGCGGCCGCCCGAACCGATGCCACGCTGAAAGTGAAAAGGAGGGCGATGATCGCCCTCCCCGTTCCCGTTCTCACCTTGAACCCGTCTAGACCCGTTTGATCGTGCAACCGAACGCCTTGGTCTCCGTCCGGGCGATCGGCTTGCCGGCGAGGAAAGATTCGAGCGCGTTCTTCAGGTCGGGAGTGCTCGAAGGATTCTCGTGGTCCTCGGTGATCCGGCCGTGGTAACGCAGCTTGCCCTGAGGATCTACGACGTAAACCTCCGGCGTGCGCCGGGCATCGTAGAGGTCGGCGACCTTGTTGCCCGGGTCCTTCATGATCGGGAACGTGTGGCCGTGCGCCTTGGCGTGCGCGATCGCGTCGGCGAAATCCTCGGTCTTGTTGCTGTTGATGCCGACGAAGAGAACACCCCGCCCGGCATATGCGTTCGCCAGGTCCCTCATCTGATCGTTGTAGGCGTTCGAGTACGGACACTGGGTCGAGATGAACATGAGAACCACGGCCTTGTGGTCCTTGGCCGCGGACGAGAGCGTGAATGCCTTTCCGTCGAGCGTCGTGAGCTGGAAGCTCGGCGCGG
>DASXTN010000109.1:0-2422 GCA_036505435.1 Thermoanaerobaculia bacterium
TCTCCCCGGACGCGGGCTTTCGACGAGATGCGGCGGCGAGCGCGCGGGCGAACTCGATGTGCAGCGCGTGGCCGGCCTTGCGAGCGTGTATGTGGCCGTTCAGGGAAATGCCGAGGAGCGCGAGATCACCGACGAGGTCGAGGACCTTGTGTCGCACGAACTCGTCGCGAAAGCGGAGCGGCCCGGAGAGGATTCCCGTTTCGTCCAGGACGACCGCGTTGTAGAGGCTTCCTCCCCGCGCGAGGCCGCGGGCGCGGAGCGCCTCGACGTCCTTGGCGAAACCGAACGTGCGCGCGGGAGCGATCCGCGTCGAGTATTCCTCGGGCCGAATGGCGACCGTCAGCTCCTGGCGGCCTACGACCGGGTGCTGAAAATCGATCTCGTACGTGATCGTCAGGCCGGGGCCGTCCGGTCGGAAAGCGACGCTGCGGCCGTCCCGGGAGACTTCGACTTCCTCGAGGACGGTGAACGGGGTGACAGGCGAGTCGAGACGCTCGAAGCCGGCGGCGTGGAAGAGACGAACGAACGGCAGCGCGGAGCCATCGACGATCGGAACCTCGGGTCCGTCGAGCTCGATCAGGCAGTTGTCGAGTCCTTCCCCGTACGCCGCCGACAGAGCGTGCTCGACGGTGCCGACGGAAACGCCGTCGACGTTCAACGTGGTTGCGTAGTCGTACGTGCTCGCGGACTCGACACGCGCAGGGATCGCGGTCTCGGGATGGTCGGTGCGGCGAAAGACGATCCCGTGACCGGCCGGGGCCGGTCGAAAAGTGGCTCGGACCGGGTGGCCGGAGTGAAGCCCGACCCCCTCGATCGAGACGCTCGTTCGGAGTGTGGTCTGTACGCGCGACACAGCGACTTCAAGCTCTCTACCGCACCGATGATGCCAGCCCGGCGTTTCTGCCCGGATTTTCCGCATCTTCTTGCCTCCAAGAGGTTTACGGAGGAGAGCCACCCGGCGTCCGGCTGAACGATCGTGGCGCGAACGAGACATACGCGTGGCTGTGTCGCGACGCGAGATTCGCGCGAGACGGCGTTATCGGGCGCTTATCCTGTCGGGGGACGAGAGAAGTTGGCGAACAAGCCGAAGCCTCCGAGCGAGGCCGTCAAGACGGTCGCGACGAACCGCAAAGCCTTCCACGACTACTTCATCGAGGATCGCGCGGAGGCGGGCCTCGTCCTGACGGGCACGGAAGTCAAGTCGCTGCGCGACGGCCGGGCGCAGTTGAAGGACTCCTACGTCCACTTCCGCGGGGGAGAGGCGTTTTTGGTGGGAGCGCACATCTCGCCGTACCGCGCAGGGTCGTGGTCGAATCATCCCCCCGAAAGGGAGCGGAAGCTCTTGCTGCACCGCCGCGAGATCGAGAAGTGGGCCGGAGCCGTCTCACTGCGCGGCGTCGCCTGCGTGCCGCTGTCGCTTTACTTCAAAGGACCAAGGGCCAAGGCCGAAATCGCGCTCGTTCGCGGCAAGAAGCTGCACGACAAACGCGACGCCATCCGCGAGCGGGATCTCAAGCGCGAGGCAGACCGCGCAGTTCGTGACCGCTCCCGCTAGAAGAATCCGACCTCGACCGAGTCACCGACCCGGATCACACCCGCGGTCATGATCTGCGCTCGCAATCCTCCCCGATGAACGAGCCCGGCGCGCGCGGGCTTTCCCGAGAGCCGTTCCATGTGTCCGCACGGCTCGCACAGCCGCAGGCCGCGGAGCGTGACGTCGCCAACGCGGAAAAGACGGCCGACGAGATGATTGAGCGCCACCCCGAGCGTTGCCACGTTTCGCCGGCTTTCCTTCGGTTCGAGTGCGACTTCATAGTCGCGACGAAGTGCCTCGATCGCCTCCGTCTCGACCAACGTGATCTCCCGGTCCGGCCCGTCGGTGCGCGAATAGGTGCCGGCCCGAAGGAAATACCGATCGCCTTCGATGCCGCGGCCCGGCACCGCGCGGGCCGAATCGACCGACCTCATCGGAGCGCCCGCCGAGGGAGCGACGTGGATCGAGATCACCCGACCGGTCGGCATGACGCGCGAGTTTAGCCCGCACCGTTCTCGAGTCCGCGATCGTGTCGCAGAGCCTTTTCGGTGTCGTCAGTTCCGGACGTTTCGGCCGGGTGACCATGAATCCTCGCTAGACTAGAGGCGGCGAGGCTCTCGATGACGACCTCCGGTTCGCCGCCCGGCCATCTCGAGCCGGTCCTGCGGCGCGCGAGCGCCGCCGATCTGCTGCGCTTGTGGCTGCTCGATCGCATCTGCTTCGAGCCCGGAATCGCCTACTCGCAGGGGGAGCTGCGGCGTTTCTTCGACCTGCCCGGTGCCGAGTGCGTGGTCGCGGAGAAAGGCAACGAAATCGCCGGGTTCGCTCTGGGGTATCCGGAACCGCCGGACCGGGCGCGGGTGGTCACCCTCGATGTCGACCCCTCGT
>DASXTN010000110.1:0-8925 GCA_036505435.1 Thermoanaerobaculia bacterium
ACCGGCGCGGCACGACCTTCTGGTCCGAACCGCCGGCGCGGCCGGCGACGGTGATCCGCATGCCGGTGACGTTCCCGCCCGAGCCTTTCGCCGGCGGCCACCTCCTTTCCGGACTCGGCGTGCCGGACCTCTCGGGCCGAATCGGAAAGCCCGCGTACTACACTTCCGATCCTTTCTTCGCGGCGCGCGAGGGCAACGATTTCTCGATCGAGCTCGTGCGTCTGCAATCGAACCTGGGACGACAGACGACCGCGATCGTCGGCCCCCCCGGCCGAGTTTTCGGACGTCAGGGCGCGATCGAGCTTCCCATGACCTTGACCGTGCCGGACTCGCGTGACCGACTCCGGATCGAGGCGGGTGGAACGAAACTGGAGCTCATCCCGGGACAGTGGGGCGGCTGGACGAGCCTCGCGTTCCGGGTCAACCCGCTGGTCACGGTCCACGGCTATGCGCGATTCCTCCTCGAGAACGTGTCGCCCGAGATCGCCCTTTATCTTTCGCCGATCCAGTTCGATCCGGAGCGATTACCTCCGGGATTCGAGATCTCGACCCCTTCCGGCTACGCGCGCGAGCTCGTCCGTCGCTTCGGCCGTTACAAGACGATGGGCTGGGCGATCGACACCTGGTCGATCCAGTCGGGCACCCTCTCGGAAGCCGCGTTCCTGGAGGACGTTGCCTCCACGGTTGAGCACGAGCGCAAGGTCCTTTCGTCGCTCGTCGAGGAAGACCGGCGCCTCCTCGTCCACTACTTCGAGTTTCCGGACCGCGTGGCTCACGTCTTCTGGCGCTTCCGGGATCCGAAGCATCCCGCGTATGACGCCGCCCTCGCCGCGAAATGGGGAGATGCGGTCGAGAAGTCGTACGAGACGATGGACGCGATCGTCGGCGAAACCATGCGCGCACTTGCTTCCGACGCGGCGCTCCTCGTCCTTTCCGACCACGGCTTCGCCACCTGGCGGCGGTCGGTCAACTACGACTCCTGGCTCGTCGAGAAGGGCTATCTCGTGCTGAAGGGCGATGCGCGGCGGCAGAACCTCGAAGCCCTCTTCTCCCGCGGCGCGTTCTGGGAAGCGGTCGACTGGACGAAGTCTCGAGCGTACGCGATGGGTCTCGGTGACCTGTACGTGAACCTGCGCGGACGCGAGAAGGACGGCGTCGTTTCGCCCGGCGCCGAATACGACCGGCTGCGCGACGAGCTGACGCGCGGTCTTCTCGAGCTCACCGATCCGGCGACAGGGGAGCGCGCGGTCTCGCGCGTCTTCAAACGGGAGGACGTCTACCAACGCTATGACCCGCGTTTGATTCCGGATCTGATCGTCGCCAACCGTCCCGGCTACCGGGTCTCCTGGCAGGCGTCACTCGGGGTGCCGACCGGATCGGTCTTCGAAGACAATCGCGACGTGTGGAGCGGCGACCACTGCTCGCTCGACCCCGATCTGGTCCGCGGCGTGTTCTTCGCGTCCCGCCCGTTCTCGGCTTCGCGGGTTCCCGCGATCACCGACGCGACGGCGGCCCTTCGGGCGCTCCTCGCGGGATCGGCGTCGCCCGGTCCGATCACGTGGAGATGAGAGCCGTTCAGCTACTTCTCGCTGCGGTTCTCTCTGCGGCCCCGGTTCCGCCGGCTTCGACGACGCGCCCGGCCGGAGACGCCGACAGGGAGCGTCAGGCGGACCTCGCGCGCCTGCGATCTCGGATCGGATCACTCGAAAAGCAGCTCGCCGACAGTCGGCGGCGGCAGGCGACACTTTCCGAGGAGCTCTCGCGCCTGGAGCTGCAGCTCGAGATCGCGGCTGGCGAGAAAGAGCTCTTGGCGCGGCTGCGCGAGGACTACGCCGCGAGGCTCGGGGAGATCATCTCGCAGCGGTTGTCGGCGCAGGACGCGGCGCTCGCGAGCCGGCGGGCGCTCGTCGCCCGAGCGCGTCTTCTCCACCGGTTCGGCCGCTTCGGGTACTTGCGGATCCTTCTTGAGGCTCGCGACGTCTCCGCTTTCTTCGACAGCGTGGCGCGCCTCGATTCGCTGGCTCGTCGCGACGCGCGCCTTCTGACCGAGCATCGCGGCGCGCAGGCGCGTCTCGAGGCCGGACTCGCGCGAGAGAAGGCCCTGAAGGCGGAGACAGATCGACTCTACGCTCGGAGCCGGCAAGAGGAACGGCGGATCGCTTCGTTGAAGATGGAGCGTGAGAGTTTCCTCGAGCGTCAGCGCGCTCTTTCCGCCTCGCGGCGGCGCGAGGTCGCCGCGCTCTCGGACAAGGCAACGCGTCTCGAGGGACTCCTCGAGCGCCTCTCGCATCGCCCGGAAGAGCCGGTCGGTCCCGGAGGCGGCATCCGTCCATGGAAAGGAGTTCTGGATTGGCCGGCTCGCGGAGCGGTCGTCGAGACGTTCGGGAGACATCGCCATCCGAAGTTCGACGCCTGGACGCTCTCGAACGGCATTTCGCTGGCGGTGTCGGCCGGCACTCCCGTGCGGGCGATCTACGCCGGAAAAGCGGTGTATGCGCAGTGGCTGGCCGAGTACGGCAACCTCGTCATCCTCGACCACGGCGACGGTGTCTTCACGCTCTACGCGTGGCTCCAAGCCGTGTCGGTCCGTCCGGGAACGTACGTTCCCGCGGGCAGTCCGGTTGGGATCGCGGGGACCGGCCCCGGCCGCGACGAGCCGGGACTCTATTTCGAAGTGCGCGATCGCCAGAAGGCCACGGATCCGATCGCGTGGCTGAGGTAGGGGCTCTCCGGAAGAAGGCGGGAATCCAGGGTGTTACCATCCCCACAATGAAATCGAACCGCGCCCGCCTGCTCTTTCTCATCGTCTCGATCGCCGCGCTCGCCTCGCTGCGGGCCGTCGATACGGGAGCCGGCAAGGACCCGGCGACGAAGGCCCTCTCGGTCTTTTCCGAAGTCTTTTCTCTGACGCGGGGCAACTACGTCGACCCGACGGACTCTCGAGCGTTGCTCGAGGGCGCGTATGACGGGATGACGGATGCTCTCGATCCGTTCTCGTACTACGTTCCTGCCGCTTCTATGTCGGCCTACCGTGCCCAGCAGGCCTCCGGAGCGCTCGGCCCGGGCATCATCGTCGCGCGCCGAGGTGGCTTCCCGTACGTCGTTGCGGCCCTTCCCGGATCGCCTGCCCAGCGGGCCGGAGTTCAGCCCGGCGACCTGATTCATGCGGTGGACGGAAAGAACTTGCGCACCGCGCCTCTCTGGAAGATTCGCTCGGCCCTGGAGGGACCGGAGGGCACGTCGGTCGAAGTCGGCCTCTTTCGGGTCGTCGAAGAGAAGAAGGTGACCCTTCGTCTGCAGCGCGCGCGCTTCACCCCGCCGGCCGTCGAGACGCGGTGGGAGAGGGACGTTGCAATCGTCAAGATTCCCGCGTTCACGCCGGCGACGGCGGAAGCGCTGTCACGCGCCGTCGAGGAGGCGAACCATCGCTCGATCGACAAGCTCGTTCTGGATCTTCGAGGTTCAATCGGCGGAGAGATCGCCGACGCGGCGTCCGCGGCCTCACCGTTCGTCGGCCGTGGACCGGTGGCGCGTGTCGTAACGCGCAAGGTCGCGATGAAACCGGTCGAGGCGACGGGAGAGCGGGGCTGGAAGGGTCGGACGGTGCTGTTGATTGATGACGCGACGGGCGGCCCAGCGGAGGTATTCGCCGCCGCGCTCAAGGACCGCGCCGGCGCGACCACGGTCGGCGAGACGACGGCCGGCATGGCGATCGTTCAGCGGCTCGTCCCGACCGGCTCAGGCGGCAGCCTCTTCATGACCGTCGGGCGATATCAGTCGCCGTCCGGTACTGTCCTCGGCGGAAAGGGCCTTGCCCCCGACGAGCGGGTGATCACGTTCCCGGGCGAATCCGACGGGCGTGACCCGATCCTCGAGCGTGGTCTCGAGGTGGCGCGCCGCGGCCCGTCACGCCAGGCGGCGTAGTCGGCCGACCGGCGTTTTTTGTCCGACTCTCCGCGTCGATTCTCCCCCGCAACGGCGTTCTTCGCCCTCCTCGCGCTCGCGCTCGCCATCGCGCTTTATTTGAAGACACGTCCCGTCGAACCGACGAAACCTTCCGCTCCCCGTCCCGCGCCGCGGCACGCCGAGCGGAGGCCGCCGCGAGCCCTTCCGCCCGCTCCGACGCACGCGCCCGAGCCTCCGCCGGTTCCCGCCGAAGGCCGTATCGCGATCGTGATCGACGACCTCGGGAATGACCGGGAAGCGCTCGAGCGAATCGCGAAGTGGCCTTTCGCGGTCGCCGGAGCGGTTCTCCCCGAGCTTCCGGGAAGCGCCGAGGCCGCGCGGAGGCTCGTCGAGTCCGGCAAGGAAGTTCTGCTCCACCTGCCCATGGAGCCCGACGGTTATCCGCAGGTTCGGCCCGGTCCAGGTGTCGTGCTCCGGTCCGACAGCGACGAGAAGATCGCGCAAACCGTCGTCGAAGACCTCGCGACCGTACCGGGCGCCGTCGGCGTCAACAATCACATGGGCTCGGCGGCGACCGCGGACCCCCGGGTCATGCGGGTGGTCGTGCGCGTTCTCGCCGACCGTGGACTCTTTCTGCTCGACAGCCGTACGACGGAGTCGACGGTCGCGCGACGGATCGCCGACGAGGCCGCGCTCCCCGCCGTCTCGCGGCGCGTGTTTCTCGACGCAGTCTCGACCGAGTCGGCGATCGGCCGCGCGTTCCGGGAGCTCCTGAACAATGCCAAGAAGGACGGAGCCGCGCTCGCGATCGGCCACCCCCACTCCGCGACGCTCGCGGTTCTCGAGCGCGAACTACCGCTCCTGCGTCAACGAGGTGTGGAGCTGGTCAGAGTCTCGGATCTCGCGTCGCGGAGTTCGAAGTTCAAAGTTCAAGGTTCAAAGTGATGGTGGGCAACTTTGAACTTTGAACCTTCAACCTTGAACCCTATTCTTCGGTTTTCGCCTTTTCCCAGTACTCGTCCAGTTCGGCGGCGCTGATCTCGCCGACCTGCCGTCCGGATTCCCTCGCCCACTCCGCCACGCGAGCGAAGCGGGATCGAAAGCGCGCCTGCGCGCGCCTCAAGGCGCTCTCCGGGTCGATCTCCCGCCGCCGCGCCAGGTTGACGATCGAAAAGAGCAGGTCTCCGATCTCCTTCTCCTCCGCTTCCCGATCACCGGCCCTCTCCGCTTGACGCCACTCGGCGAGCTCCTCTTCGATCTTTTCCGCGACGTCTGCGTCTCTCTCCCAATCGAAACCGAGGTCGGCCGCCCGCGACGTCATGCGGTACGCGGCGGCGAGCGCAGGGAGCGACTGAGGAAGCGTCTCCAAGGGATCGACGGCTCCCGTCGCTCTCTGCTTTCGGCGCTCCCAGCCCTTCCGAACCTCGCCGGCATCCGAGGCGGATACTTCCCCGAAGACGTGCGGATGGCGCTCCGTCATCTTGCGGGAGATCTTCCGGGCGACGTCGTCGATTCCGAACCATTCGCGGTCTTCCGCAATGCGCGAGAGAAAGATGACCTGGAAGAGAAGGTCGCCCAATTCGTCGGACAGCGCGCCCGGGTCTCCCGAGTCGATCGCGTCGAGAACCTCGTAGCACTCCTCGAGGAGGTAAGTGCGGAGCGTCTCGGGCGTCTGCTCCCGATCCCACGGGCATTCGCGGCGAAGCCGTTCGACGAGCGCGACCAAACGTAAGAGCTCCTCCGGCACGCCGCGCATCATAGCGACCAATGATCTAAAATCGTCGCAAAGATGAGCGAAGGAAACGGTAAGCCCATCCGGGTCGTGGACAAGCGAATGTTCACTCCGGAGGGGGAGCTGCGTCCCGGCTTCGAGCCGGAGGATTCCGCTCCGGAGGGGCCGCCGCCTCCGGGTCGTCCCGCTCCGAAAGTGGCCGCTCCTTCGCCGACGACGGAAGCTCCCCCGGCCGCCGAACCGGATGCGGCCGCGTCGACCGAGCCCCGCACCGAGTTTGCCCGCATCGTCAGCTCGCTCGCCACGACCGCCTACTCGGCGCTCGGTCTGCTCTCAGATTCCGCGAGCGGCGCGCGGCACCGCGACCTCGCCGTCGCCAGGCAAATGATCGACTGGCTGGCGGTACTGGAGCAGAAGACGCGTGGGAACCTTTCCTTCGAGGAGTCCGACCTGCTCTCGCGGGTCCTCTACGAACTACGCCTCGCGTACGTGGAGGTCGGCCGCGGCTCGACGAAGTAGTCGGAGTCTCCTCCTCTTACTTCTCTACTCCGGAGCGCTCCGGGGCGAGTCGACGCCCGAGACGCCGGTGTCGCCCCTCCCGCCGCCGGTCACCCATGCGGTCTATCGCGCGCACTGGTTCGAGCTGCTGGACGCGTTGCACGAGGGGGACGAGTTGGCCTCGCGGGTCGCGTTGACGGCGCTGACGAAGTCGGCGCGGTCGACGGGCGTTCGGAGACTGGCCGACTATTCCCGGACCGCGCTCTATGATGCCCGCACCGCGGAACGAGCCGGACGGATCGCCGAGGCAAGCCTGGCCTACGACGCGGCGGTCGCCCTCGACGACACGAGCTTCGACGCGGCCATTTCGCGGGTCGGCTTTCTGATAGGACAGCGCCGTCTTCGAGACGCGCTTTCCGCCGTGCCGCCGACGCTCGCTGCTATTTTCGCGAGCGCCGAATCTCGCCTCTCCTTCGCCTCGTCGGCGGTGATCATGCTGGCCCTCGCGGTAACGGCGACCGCTCTCGCAACGGCGCTCGGCCTCTTCCTCGCGCATTTTCCCCGCCTCTCGCACGACCTCCGGGAGTTTGCCGGCCGCCCTTTCGGTCAGCGGGCGGCGATTCCGCTCGCATTCGTACTCCTCACTCTGCCGATCTTCGTCGCACTCGGTCCGATCTGGCTCGTGCTGTACTGGGCGGCTCTCGCCTACGCCTACTCCGCTCGGCGAGAACGCGTCGTTCTCGCTTTGGCGCTCCTCGCCTTGAGTGTTGTTCCACTGCTGGTCGAGGTCGTCGCGCGCGAGAACTTCGTGCGCCGCTCGCCGATCTACCTCGCCGCCGTGGATCTCGCGGAGCGGCGGGAGGACTCGAGCGTCGAAGATGGACTGGCCGGAGTCGCGACTGCCAACCCGAATCAATCGGATTCCTGGTTCCTGCTCGCGCTGTACGCGGAGAGGGCGGGCGACAATCCCCGGGCACTCTCCGCCTACGGGCGGGCCATCCAGGCGGATCCGAAGGACTATCGCCCCTTCGTCAACCGTGGCAACGTCCGCTTCGTCGAAGGGGAGTACGCGCAGGCGATCAGCGACTACGAGGAAGCCACCCGCCGGGCACCCGAGGCCGCGGAAGCGTTCTACAACCTCTCGGTGGCGCGCTCCGAGATCTACGATTTCAAGGGACAGGAGGCGGCGCGCGCTCGCGCTCTGGAGATCTCCCGCCGCGACGTCGATGCATGGTCCTCGACCCCGACTCTCTCGCGAGTGGTGCCGGCGGCTTATCGGATCTCGGCCGCGCGTCAGGGCGTCCGAAGCTGGCGCAAGCAGGCGGCGGGACCGCTCTCGCACCCGATGTCCGCTTCCGCCCTCGCCGAGCTCGCCCTTTCTCCCTTGTGTCTCGGTCCGTGGGGAGCGCTCGTCTTCGGGTGGATGTATGCCGGCTTGCGGTCTCGCATCGGCGTCGCGACCGAGTGCTCGCGATGCGGGAGAGCCTTCTGTCGCCGCTGCAAACGATACGGGGGCCCGCCGCTCTTCTGCGGGCGTTGTGTACGACTCTCCTCGCGGAAGGAAGAGGTCGGGGAGGAAGTTCGGGCGGCGGACCGCCGGGACACCGAACGCCGGCAGCGCCGCCGTCGCCGAGTCGTGCAGATCAGCGCGCTCCTTGCCCCGGGGATACACCGATTCTTCGGCCGACGGCCGGTTGCAGCCGCCGCGACGCTCCTCCTCTTCTTCTTCGCTCTTTCGCTCGCCCTCGGCGGTCCCTGGCTCTTCGAGCTCGCGCCGCTCGCTTCCCCGGGCGCAGCACAGCCGGGCCGAATTGCGGCCGCGGGAGTGGCGCTCCTCCTCTGGCTCATGGCGATACCTGGCGCACGGAGAACGACCCGTGAGTCTTGACGGAAACCTTCGCGTTTTCTCGCTGACCGAGATCTTTCAGATGCTCGGAATGCAACGCAAGAGCGGGATCCTGACCGTCGAAGGTCCCAAAGACACGATTACCGTCGGCTTCCTGACGGGGCGCGTCGTCTCGATCGAATCGAGCTCCCATCCGCTCGAGAATCGTCTCGGTTCTCTCCTCGTGAAAGCAGGTCGGCTCTCGGAAGACGAGCTCGCAGGAGCGCTCGAGGTCCAGAAGAAACGACAGGATCGGCTCGGCCGGCTGCTCTTGGCCGAAGGAATCGTGCGGTCAGAAGACCTTCGCGAAGCTTTCCGGATTCAGCTCTATCGGATCGTCTTCGGCGCGTTCGGCTGGACGGATGGACGGTTCCGGTTCGAGCCGCAATCAGTCGTGGACCACGATCCGGACCTGTTTCCGCCAACGCCGACCGAATCGATCCTTCTCGAGGCGGCCCGAACGTTCGACGAGCTTCCGGCTGCCGAGCAGAAGGTACCCTCGGACGAGCTCGTCTTCCGCCGGGCGGCCAGCGCCCACGCGCTTCGGTTGGTTACGTCGAACGCCGGCAACGAAGAGGGGGCGCTCGCGGTTTCGAAGCGGGAGGCCGAAACCTGGCAGTGGATCGACGGGCGCCGAACGGTGGGAGAGATCCGCGAGCGCGCGTTCCTCTCCGACCTCGACGTGCTGAAAGGGATATCCGATCTGCTCGACCGCGGTCTGATCGAAGAGGGGCACTTCCGCGTCACGCCCTCCGTGGTCCGCCCTGCGGCTCGCCCTCCTCGCTTTTCGGCCGCGGCACTCTTGCTGTGGCTGGCCGTGATCGCGGGGGCGGCGATTTCGATCTCGTTCGTTCCGCGAAATCCGGTGAACCTCTTCTTCCGACCGATTTCGGAGAACGTTCCG
>DASXTN010000111.1:0-3914 GCA_036505435.1 Thermoanaerobaculia bacterium
TCGCCGTCGCCAAACCCTTCTTGGCCAATACCAACGTGATCGCCGACGTCAACGTCGTCTTGCCGTGATCCACGTGACCAATCGTCCCAATGTTGACGTGCGGCTTGCTGCGATCAAACTTCTCCTTGGCCATCTCTCTCCCTCGCGGTTACTTGCTTCCCACCTTGGCGATGATCTCCTCGGAAACCGACTTCGGCACTTCGTCGTACGCGGCGAACTGCATCGTGTAGTTGCCCCGACCCTGGGTCATCGAGCGCAGGTTCGTCGAATAACCGAACATCTCCGACAGCGGCACGCGCGCCGTGATGACCTGCAAACCGGCTCGCGGCTCCATGTGAGTGATGTGGCCCCGGCGGGAGTTCAGGTCCCCGATGACGTCGCCCATGTACTCCTCGGGGACGACGACCTCGACGTCCATGATCGGCTCCTTCAGGATCGGCCTCGCCTTCTTGGCCGCGTCCTGATACGCCATCGAGCCGGCGATCTTGAACGCGACCTCGGACGAATCGACGTCGTGATATGAGCCGTCGTAGAGCTCCACCAGCACTCCCGTCGTCGGATATCCGGCCAGCACGCCCGTCTCCATCGCCTCCTTGATGCCCTGCTCGATCGGCTTGATGAACTCCTTGGGGATCACTCCGCCGAAGATCTGGTTCTCGAAGACGAAGTCGTGGCCCGGCTCGGCGGGCTTCACGCGGATCTTGCAGTGGCCGTACTGGCCGCGGCCCCCGGTCTGGCGCACGAAACGGCCCTCGCCTTGCGCTTCGCGGGTGACTGCCTCGCGGTAAGCGACCTGGGGCTTTCCGATGTTCGCGCCGACGTTGAACTCGCGCACCAGCCGGTCGGTGATGATCTCGAGGTGCAGCTCTCCCATGCCGCGGATGATCGTTTGCCCCGTCTCCTTGTCCGTGTGGACCTTGAACGTCGGGTCTTCCTGCATGAGCTTCGAGAGCGCGAGGCCCATCTTTTCCTGGTCGGCTTTTGTCTTCGGCTCGATCGCCACCGCGATCACCGGCTCGGGGAAGTTCATCGCCTCGAGGATGACCGGAGCTTTCTCGTCGCAGATCGTGTCGCCGGTCGAGACGTGGCGCAGCCCGACGGCCGCCGCGATGTCGCCCGCCCAGACGTCTTTGATTTCCTCGCGCTTGTTCGCGTGCATCTTGAGCAATCGGCCGATGCGTTCGGCTTTGTCGCGCGTCGAGTTGTAGACCGACGAGCCCGCGTCGAGGTGCCCCGAGTAAACGCGGAAGAAGGCGAGCTGACCGACGAACGGATCCGTCATGATCTTGAAGACGAGAGCCGAGAAAGGCGCGTCGTCCTTCGGCTCGCGGAGCAGCTCCGCGCCGACCTCGTCGTGCCCCAGGATCGGAGGCACGTCGAGAGGGGAAGGCAGATAGTCCACGACCGAGTCCAACAGCTGCTGGATGCCTTTGTTCTTGAAGGCGGAGCCGCAGACGACCGGTTGAACGTGACCGGCGATCGTCGCCCGGCGCAGAGCGGCCTTGATCTCCTCGATCTCGACCTTGCCTCCGTGGAGGTACTTCTCCAGCAGTACGTCGTCGGTCTCGGCGACCGTCTCGATCAGCTTCTCGCGGTACGCTTCCGCTTCCTCGCGCAGATCCGCCGGAATCTCGGCGACCTCGAATTTCGCGCCGAGCGTCTCGTCTTTGAAATCGATCGCTTTCATCTCGACGAGATCGATGACGCCGCGGTGCGCCGCCTCGATGCCCCACGGGATCTGAATGGGAACCGGCTTTGCGGCGAGCTTCGTCCGCATCATCTCGACACACCGCGGGAAGTTCGCTCCGACCCGGTCCATCTTGTTGACGAACGCAATCCGGGGAACGCCGTAGCGGTTCGCCTGCCGCCAAACGGTTTCCGACTGCGGCTCGACTCCGGCGACCGCATCGAAGACGGCGATCGCCCCGTCCAGGACCCGAAGGGAGCGCTCGACCTCCGCCGTGAAATCGACGTGGCCGGGTGTGTCGATGATGTTGATCCGGACGAGGGGACCCGAGGCAACCGAAGGCGCCCCCCCGCCCGAAGAGGAACCCGCCTTCCAGAAACACGTGGTCGCGGCGGAGGTGATGGTGATGCCGCGCTCCTGCTCCTGGACCATCCAGTCCATCGTCGCGGTCCCTTCGTGGACCTCGCCGAGTTTGTAGTTGACCCCCGTGTAGTAGAGGATCCGCTCGGTCGTCGTCGTTTTACCGGCGTCGATGTGCGCCATGATCCCGATATTGCGGGTGTCTTTGAGCGGGTGCGTGCGGGGCATGGCGGGAGTTCCTGGCGGGTCCGAAGGCTTACCAGCGATAGTGGGCGAAGGCCTTGTTGGCCTCCGCCATCTTGTGGGTGTCGTCCTTCTTCTTGACGGCGCCGCCACGCAAGTTCGCCGCGTCGAGCAGCTCCGCAGCGAGCTTTTCACGCATCGTCTTCTCGCCGCGCTGGGTCGCATACTCGATCAGCCAGCGGATCGCGAGAGACGTCCGGCGGTTCGGCCGCACTTCGACGGGCACCTGGTACGTCGAGCCACCGACACGGCGCGACTTGACTTCGAGCGCGGGCTTGACGTTCTCGATCGCCTTCTTGAAGGCTTTCATCGGGTCGTCCTGGGTCTTCTCGGCGACCTTGTTCAAGGCGCCGTAAAGGATCGACTCGGCGAGCGACTTCTTGCCGCGCTCCATCACGGTGTTCACGAACTTCGTGACGAGCTGCGAGTTGTAAAGCGGATCCGGGAGGATCTCGCGCTTGGCGACGACGCGACGTCTGGGCATGATCTTCTACGCCTTGGGGCGCTTGGCGCCGTATTTGGAGCGCCCCTGTTTGCGGTTCGCGACTCCGACGGCGTCGAGCGTTCCGCGGATGATGTGGTAGCGGACACCGGGGAGATCCTTCACGCGTCCCCCCCGGATCATCACGATCGAGTGCTCCTGAAGGTTGTGGCCGACACCGGGGATGTAGGTCGTGACCTCGATGCCGTTCGTCAGGCGAACGCGTGCGACCTTTCGGAGAGCCGAGTTCGGTTTTTTCGGCGTCGTCGTGTAGACGCGGGTGCACACTCCGCGCTTCTGCGGCGAGGACTCGAGCGCCGGGCTCGCGGTCTTCACGCGCACCCGTTCGCGTCCCTGTCGCACCAATTGTGAAATCGTCGGCATCGACTCTCCTGTCACCCCGGACCCCCGGAGCCGTGGAAGGGCCCGAGATCGACCGTAACTGCTTTTGCCCGCCCGGGCGAGGCCCCGAAAGGGGCGCCGCCGGAGTCAGAGGGAAAAACCCGCGAATCGTACGCGGGAGAGACACGCGGTGTCAAGGGAAAAGACCCCGTAAGCCGTGGCCCGTTAACCGTTAGCGAAGCCGGCGCGCTCTTTTGGGGCGTCGGCCAGGCTACTCGAACCAGCCCGTCACGTCGAGGATGAAGTGCACCGTCCCGGAGGGGAGGACACTCGTTACCGAGATCGCCCCCCCGGGCCCCAGCGGCAGGATCGCGTTGTTGGCCCGGGTCTGGCCTGCCGAGAAGTTCACGGTACTCGCCAGGGGGACGCTGGCGCCGGCCGGGTGAGCCGTGATGTGTCCGCCGGAAGACGGCTGTGTCACGGCGACGTTGACCGCCAGGCTCTTGGCGGTCGCCGGGACACCGCACTGTCCGGTGAGCACGAACGTGCGGGTCGCATTCCCCTGGAGCGCCGGCCCACCATAGGGTCCCGTTGCCTTGCGGGTATCGACGATCCGGCAGGACGCGACGGTGTTGAAATTCGTCGGCGCGGCGGGTGGCGAGGCCGGTAGAACCCGGATCGTCGGACCGACGGACGAACAGTCGGTGGCATTCGGACCACCTTCCCCCTGGTGGAGCGCGGCAGCGCGGACCCACAGCACGATGTCCGCGCCGTCGACGCTCTGGGAGTTCAAGAAGGCGT
>DASXTN010000112.1:0-1749 GCA_036505435.1 Thermoanaerobaculia bacterium
ACGACCGGATCGGTCTCCGCCCGACTCGTCGCGCGCTCGCGGGCTATCGTCGCGGGGAGAACTTCCCGGGCCGCTTTCCCGAGGTCACCATCGGCCGGAGGGCCGGTCTTCAAGATGACGCGAATCGGCCGGCCGAAAGCCTCCGTAGCGACCTCGGAGAGCAGCTTTCGGGTCGGCGGCTCTTCGAGTGCTTCCTTCGCGGCCGCCTTGTCGATGCCGAACCGCAACACGAGCTCATCGCCTTCGACCGTCGTGGACTCTGCGAGGCTGATCTTCGCCGCAGTCACACGGCGCCGGGAACGGAGCAGCTCCGTAAAACGACGAATCGCTTGAGCGTCGCTGGCCGGTGCGGCGGCGGGCGGCTCTTCGGGCTCCACCTCCACCGGAACGAGGGAAAGGATCCGGGGACCCTCCTCGGGCGGGCGCGAGTTGTCTTCGCGCACTGTCGAAGGCTCCGATGCCGATGGCGGGACCGCAGGAAGACCGGACAGCGCCTGTTCGATGGTCTTCAGCCGTGGGAGCTCCGTGAGCCTCAACACGAGCATCTGGAGCACGAGCCCGGATTCCTCCGTTCGGCGACCCAGCTGGTCGGCTTCGACCGCCAGCGAGAGCGCCCGAAGCAGGTTCTCGTAAGGCATCGCGCGAGCGAGCTTCGCCAGCCGCTCGCGGTCGCTCTCGGGAACGTCGGGGTTCGCGCCGGCGGAGAGAAGGAGAAGCCGCCTCAGAAGACCAATGAATTCTTTGAGCACGTGCCGAGGATCCTCACCCCCGTCGAGGAGCTTTGAGAGGCTCGCGATCGCGGCGCCGCGGTCGCCGGAAGCGATGCTCGAGTAGACCGCTTCCAGGAGCTCGCGGTCGACGAGCGCGAGAATCTCGGCGCAGACCGCCTCGTCCAGGTTTCCCCCGGACAGCGTCGCCCCCTGGTCGAGCAGGGACAGCGCGTCCCGCAGACTCCCTTCGGCGGCCGCAGCGAGTGTCTCGAGAGCCTGGGGTGTCGCCCGTATCCCCTCCTCCCGCGCGACCCGCTCGAGGTGACGGGCGATCTCCGCGACCGACAGCGCGCGGAAGGTGAACCGCTGGCAGCGCGAGACGATCGTCGCCGGGATCTTGTGCAGCTCGGTGGAAGCGAGGATGAACCGGGAGTGCGGCGGCGGCTCTTCGAGCGTCTTGAGCAACGCGTTGAACGCCTCCGTCGTCAGCATGTGGACTTCGTCGATGATCGCGATCCGATACCGGTCCCGCTGCGGGGCGTATCGGACCGTCTCGATCAGCTCCCTCGCGTTCTCGATCTTGCGGTTGGAGGCTCCGTCCATCTCGTGGACGTCGAGCGAATCGCCGCGGGCCAGGATCTCCCGGCACGATGCGCATTCGCCGCACGGATCGACCGTGGGGCCGCGGTCGCAGTTCAAGCAGCGCGCGAGGAGACGCGCCGTCGAGGTCTTCCCGACACCCCGCGGTCCGGTGAGAAGGTAAGCGGGCGCAACGCGCCCCTCGGAGATCGCGTTCGTGAGCGTGCGCGCGACGGCGTCCTGGCCGATCAATTCCGGGAACGTCCGGGGACGCCACTTTCGGGGAAGAGAGAGATGGTTGCTCATCGGAGAACGACGAATCCGATCTTAGACGCAGATCCCGGCGGCCGATGATGGATTCAGGTTGACCTGCGGCGCACGGGGGCGCCTCCTGATCGCTGCTTCCTTCCGGACCTGACGAGGTTCGGAGGCTTCCGTCGCACAGGGCCCGAACCCATCT
>DASXTN010000113.1:0-4757 GCA_036505435.1 Thermoanaerobaculia bacterium
AGATGGTGCACGAAGTCGCGCGCTTCTGTCCTCTGCCGATCAACCGCGACACGACGACCGACGCGCAGTCGTGGATTCTCCACACGGAAATCGCGGCGGAGCTCGAAGCCCAGCACAAGGCGGAGATTGTCATCTGCGACCGCAGCGTCCTCGACAACTTCTGTTACCTGCTCCAGGCCGGCCGAGCGCCGATGTTGGAGCCGCTCGTCAAGTGGTGGGCGGGGACCTATCAGCTCTTGATCAAGGTGCCCATCGTGTCTCCGCCCGGATTCGACGGCCTGCGGGACATGGACACGGCCTTTCAGCGCAAGATCGACGAGACGATCGAGTCCGTCCTCGCGGAATGGAAGGTCCCGGCCGTCCGGCTCGACAGGGACCGACGGCCGCAATGGGCGGCCGATTCCCTCGAGGCGATCCTGCCGCTTCTGGGGCCCGTCCAGCAGCCGCTTTTCGGGGGCGAGGCGGCGAGATAGCTCAAGGCCAGAGTCGAGCGACTTCCGAGGCGTAGTTTTCGAGCAGGCGCCGGTCCTCCACGCTGAAGGCGTCGACGCACTCGCTCTCGACATCGACCAGCCCGACGACCTCGCCGCCGGCGCGCTTGACGGGAACGACGATCTCCGACCGCGTGCTGCCGAAGGTCGTCAGGTAGCGGGGATCCTTCGTGACGTCCTCGACGACTACCGTCGAGCCGCTTTCCGCGGCGGCTCCGCAGAGACCGCGGTGCTTCGGAAAGCGGGGATGGGCGGGAGCGGACGGTCCACTCCACCCGATGACCGAGATCTCTTCGCGCCCCACCGCATAGATCCCGACCCACCGGTATCCCCCGGCCTTCCGAATTCGATCGGCCATCCTCATCACTTCCGGCTTCAGATCTCGCCTCTCAGCTTCAATCCGCCGGCGGCACGGGGTCCGGAGGCGGTCCGATGAGCGTACGCCATGCGATCGACGAGAGGACGACGAGGCCGCCCGCCACCGACGTCAGTGCCGGCTTCTCGCCCAGGAAGAGCAGGACCCAGATCGGGTTCGCGACCGGCTCGAGCATTCCCACGAGCGAAGCCTGGGTGGCCGTCACGTGCCGGATTCCCCGCACGAAGAGCGCATAGGCCGCGGCGAGCTGGAAGACTCCGAGAAAGAGAAAGGTCACGGCCGACCGGAATGACGGCATCGGGTCCGAGGCGACGAAGGGGAGGACTGCCGCCGCGGTCACGACGTTCCCCCACGCCACGACTGCCTCAGCGCCGACGCCACGCTCGCGGCGGAGAGAGAGAACGAGGCCCGCCCAGAACAAACCGGAGAGCAGCGCGACTGCATCGCCCGCGCGGGCGTGAGGATCGAACCGCCCCAGAAAGAAGAGCGCCATTCCCGCGAACGAGATCGCGATCGCGACGGCGTCTCGCGCACGCAACGGCTCTTTCACGACGATCGGCGAAAGCAGGAGCACCCAGACGACGCCGCTGTACTGCAGGAAGATCGCGTTCGCCGCGGTCGTCCACTTGGTCGCCGTGACGAACGAAACGAGACATGCGGCGTAACACAGAAGGCCCGCCAGGAACCCCGGAGTCAGCCGGCGCAGCCACGGCCGGAAGTAGACCAGGAGAGCGACGGCGGCTATGGCCGACCGAAAGAACACGACCTTGAGCGGCGGGTCGTCGATCGCCTTGATTCCGAGACCGGCCGTCGACCACAGCAGGGCCGCCCCGGCGATGAGAAGGACTCCTCGCCGCTCTTCCGAGCCGCGAGCTGTCACGCCCGCTTCCGGGCATTCGGTCGGCGACGTTCGACGGCCGCCACGATCGCACGGGCCACCGCTTCCGCCGCGGCGGTCCCGACCCGCAGCCGCATCAGGACCGGCGGCGGCTCACGTCCCGCCGGCGCGAGCACGAATACCGTGTCGCCGTCGACGACGGAGTGTGCCGGGCGAACGGCGCGGGCGATGCCGTCGTGCGCCTCGATGGCGACCCGTTTCAACGAGCCAGGCTCGAACGGAACCGTCGTGGCGACGCAAACGAGCGTCGTCGCGCCGACCGCGGTCTGATCCCCGAAGGGGGCCAGATCCACATTGGTCAGAAGCGCGCGGGCAGTCTCGATGTCTGCTCGCCCGCGGAGGCGCGGCCCCGCGCGCACGCGTCCGGAGGCCGGGTCGATGACGTCGCCGAAGCAATTCACCGCCGCGATCGCCGCGACGAAATGGCCGCCGGGGAGCCGGACCGACGCCGCCCCGAGGCCGCCGCGTGCGGCGTGCTCGACGCCGAAGAGCTTGCCCACCGTGGCGCCCGCCCCGACGCCGATCGAGCCCGTCTGGACGGGACCTTCGCGCGCGGCGCGACACGCGGCGCGTCCCATCCCGGCGTCGGGATGCCGCGACTCTCCGACCGCGAGATCGAAGAGCACCGCGCCCGCCACGATTGGCACGCGCTCTTTCCCGACTGCGAAACCGATGCCCCGCTCGCCGAGCCACTCCACGACACCGTCCGCGGCCGCGAGACCGAATGCGCTCCCTCCCGAAAGAAGAAGGCCGTGGATCTCGCTGACGAGGTTCCCCGGCGTGAAGACGCCTGTCTCGCGGGTGCCGGGAGCGCCGCCGCGAACCTCCGCCGCCGCGATCGTGGCCGGCGGCGGAAGGATGACCGTGCAACCGGTCCGGCTCCGGCGATCGGTCGCGTGCCCGATGCGATAGCCGGGGGGGAAGGCGACACCTTCCCGACCTTTCACGTGTCCCGTGTCCCCTGTCCTCTGTCCCGCGGTCGGATGCGCTTCAGCCGGCTTGGCCGGCCCTGGCGGTCGCAGCGGACGCAGTACCGCGCTCCGCGGATCATTCGATACCGACGGAAGAGCCGCCGGCAACCCTCGCACCGATAGAGAACTTCGTTCCTTCGGCGGTACTCGGCGAGCGCATCCGTGAGCGGCGCTTTGCGAGGGCTGGCGCCGATGTGGGCCGAGAGCCGACGGAAGAGCGGACCGTGTCCCGCGCGCGCGCCCTCGAGCCGGTAGGCCCAGGCGTGCGCGGCCTCATGGCGAAGTGTGTCTTCGCGCTCGGCGGCCGAAAGATGCGAGGAGATCGTGATGCGATGCGGACACCCGTAGACGATCTCGCCGCCCGTCAACTTGCGGTCGGAGAGTCGCACGTCCGCGTCCCCGAAACCGAACCGCGCGGCAAGTCGATCGTAGAGAAACTGGAGACGCGCTCTCTCGTCTTCCGGCTCGACCGGGAAGAGAGAGCTCACTCGATAAGATTAACCGGATCAGGAGGAAACGACGATGGGGAAAATAGAAACGGTCTCCGCCCTGGCGGCGTTCCTGCTCGCCGCCGCGTCCTCCGCCGCAGCTCCGGCGGGCAAGATGATCACATATCCGAGCGGCACCGAGATGGTGTCCGCGTATGTCGCTCTTCCCGAGGGAGCGGGCCGCAACCCCTCGATCATAGTGATCCAGGAATGGTGGGGATTGAACGACTTCGTGAAGGGCAAGGCTGACGAGTTCGCCAGGAAGGGTTACGTGGCTTTCGCCCCGGACCTCTACCGCGGCAAGGTCGCGACGGATCCGGACACCGCGCATCAGCTCATGCGCGGAATGCCGGAGGATCGCGCGATCCGCGATCTTCGCGCGGCATTCGAATACCTCCGCTCCCGCGACGACGTGGATGCGAAGAGGATCGGCTCAGTCGGCTGGTGCATGGGCGGCGGATACTCGCTCGCCCTGGCGCTCGCGGAGCCGAAGCTCGCGGGAGCGGTCCTTTACTACGGTCGTCTGGTCACCGACGACCAGAAGATCAAAGGTCTGCTCGTCCCGCTTCTCGGAAACTTCGGAGGTCAGGACCAGGGAATCCCGCCCGAGAGCGTCCGGGAGTTCGAGCGAAAGGCGAAGGCCGCCGGCAAGAGCGTCGACTTCAAGATCTATCCCGATGCGGGGCACGGGTTCGCGTCCGTGCCGAACCCGCCGACGTTCCGGGCGGAGGACGCAAAGGACGCCAACGCGCGAACGGACGCGTTCTTCGAAAAGGTCTTGAAGGGACGAAAGAGCTAGCCGGGCGCTCTCAGGCCTGCCGGTTCTTGTACCAGTCGGCGTTGATCTGCAGGTAGTGCTTCCACTTGTCGGGGATCGTCTCCTCCGTGAAGATCGCGGTCACCGGACAGGCGGGCTCGCAGTTGCCGCACTGGATGCAGACGTCCGGATCGATGTAGAGCATCTCGGCCGCCTCGAACTCTTTCTCGTCCTTGCGCGGATGGATGCAGTCGACCGGGCACACGTCCACGCAGGCCGTGTCCTTCGTGCCGATGCAAGGCTCCGCAATGATGTACATCCCCATCGAGTCGTTTTCCTCCGCGGCGAGTCCCGCCGCGAGGTGATTCTAGCGCGGCCTGACGCCCGCGCACCTGAAACTAGCTCCTTGCGACGCTGATCTGGTGGGCCAGGTTCTGGCCGTCGGGAAGGGTCGTATAGCGGACCGTCACCCTCGCGCCGGGCGCCAGGGTGCCGTTGATCTTCGTGTCGGCGGTCCAGATGAAACGGGTTTCGGGTCCGTCCGTGACCGCGATCACCACGGTCCGCTCCGCTGCGTCGAGCTTCGAGACCGTCCCCGTTGCGGTGAGCGTCTTCTCGGCGGCGGCGGCGTTCCCCACGCCGAGCGCCATCACGAGAGCGACCCCGGCCAGCGCGAGCGACGAAGCTCTGAAGAATCTCGGCATATCGACCTCCCAGGACGAGCAGAACAGCGGGCGGAGGTCCACCATTCCGGCGGCTGCCGTTGACAGGGGGAG
>DASXTN010000114.1:0-1664 GCA_036505435.1 Thermoanaerobaculia bacterium
GTTCAGGTGGTCCCAGTAGAAGCACGTGACGCATTTGGAGTTGCAGAGATTCGTCATCCCGAGGATCAGATACCGAGGCAGCGTTTCACGGCCGCGCAGCCAGTGCGCCGCGAGCTCGAGGTTGTTCATCGGCCGGCCACCCCCCAGACACCCCGAGCAATTCCCGTGAGCAACCCCGCGAAGTAGGTCGAGTGATGGACCGCGAAGGCGAATGGAACCGCCGGGAAAAGAGCCGGGTCCTTCCGCCAGATGGGAAAAGAAAGCGCCCAGGTTGAGAGCGCGTAGAGCGCGAGGGCGGGCAGGAAGAAGCGAGGTCCGAATAGCGCGACGCCGGCCGATCCCGCGAAGCCGGCTGCGAGAAAGGCGGCGACCCGCCCCCGCGAGTGGAGGCCCGGACGCTCGACGAGAAGCCGCCCGGTCTTCACGCGATACCGCCACCGCTGCGCGACGTAGGGTCCCGGGAAACCGCGCCGACGATGCCGCACTAAGACGGCCGGATCGAGGACGACCCGCACGCCGGCGACGAGCGCGCGCCGCACGAACTCGGTGTCTTCGCCGACGTAGCCGAGCGACTCTTCGAAACCGCGGAGTCTCTCGAAGGTCTCGCGGCGCACGAAGAGGTTGCAGAGCGCGACGTCGTGCGGCGATCTCACGGGCCCGCCGCGCGGATTCCATTCGTGGGCCGGAACTCCGCTTCCGATCCAGGGAGTGGCGAGCAGGAGGTTCGACAGCCGCTCCGCGTAAGGCGCGGCGCGGGGAGGAAGGTCCGGGCCGCCGACGATTTCGGCAGACCCGGCGGCCGCCGCGCCCGAGGCCAGCCAGCCCGGCTCGGCCGTCGCATCATCGTCGAGGAACGCGAGGATCGAGCCGCGCGCTTCCTGCGCGGCGCGATTGCGGCGATGCGCCGGGTTGCGGGAGTCGACCTCGACCCAGCGCACGGGCGTCCGCAGGCCGTCGGTCCTGGGTTTCTCCGCGGAGGCCACGACGATCTCGAAGGCCGGTCCGGTCGACTGCGCCTCCAGCGATCGGAGACACTCGGGAAGAAGCGTGTCCACGCGATCCGACGCGATGAGAACCGAGACCTGCGGCTCCATGAGCCTCGATCATAAGCGTCCTCCGGCCGCCTGTGGGGCTGTCTCCTCGTATAAACTTCACGCGGAGATGTCGTGGCGGACCTGACTCGCGAACAGAAACTCGAGCTTTATCGCTTCATGCGGCTCAACCGGGTCGTCGAAGAGAAGCTCGTCAATCTCTACCGCCAGGGCAAGGTCGTCGGCGGCCTCTACCGTTCGCTCGGCCAAGAGGCGACCTCCGTCGGGACGGCCTACGCCCTGAAAAAAGGGGACATCGTCGGCCCGCTCATCCGAAACCTCGGCGCCGTCCTCGTGATGGGTTACTCGCCGCGCGACGTGTTGACCCAATACATGGCCCGCGCCACTTCCCCCTCGGGGGGGAAGGACTGCAACCTGCACTTCGGCAAACCTGAGCGGGGCGTGGTTTCCCCGATCTCGATGCTCGGAGCCCTGATCCCCGTGATGTCCGGAATCGCGCTCGCCGCGCGGATGCAGAAGAAAGACACCGTCACGATGACCTGGATCGGAGACGGCGGGACGTCGACCGGCGCCTTCCACGAGGGGCTGAACTTCGCGGCCGTGCAGAGGCTG
>DASXTN010000115.1:0-10228 GCA_036505435.1 Thermoanaerobaculia bacterium
GCCACCTCACTTGCCCGGTGACGGACTTCATCTCTCGCTACTCGCTCGACGGGAACATCTTCATCCCGCGGATGTTTCAGGGCTTTCCGGAGATCAAGGAAGCTCTCATCTCCAACCGCATGCAGGTGGGGTTCATGGTCGCGCCGATGGCGATCGCGCTGAAGACGCAGGGCACTCCGATCAAGATCATCTATCTCGGTCATCGCTACGGAAGCGCGGTCGTGGTCCGCAAAGAGGGACCGATCCGCTCCGTCGAGGACTTGCCCGGTCACGTGATCGCGATCCCGAGCCGTTTTTCGGACGAGCGGCTGATCGTGTTCAAGGCGCTCGCGCGGCACCGGATTCCGGCGAGCTCGATCAAAATGGTCGAAATGGCTCCTCCTGACGTCGCCGGTGCTCTTGCAGCGGGCGCGATCGATGCCTTCTCGATGGGAGAGCCCTATCCCTCGCAGGCCGAGATCGGGGGCTTCGGCCGCGTGCTCTTCCACGCGCGTGAGTACTGGCCCGACTACATGTCGTGTGTGGTCGTCGCGCGTCAGGACGTCATCGACAGCCGCCCGCAAGCGCTGCAAGTCCTCGTGGACGGGATCGCGCGATCGGGCCTGTGGCTCGACGAAGGACGGTCGCACCGCGAACACGCGGCCGACTTCGTGGGCCGCTACTACTACAATCAGCCACCCGAGCTGCTTCGCCACGCCCTGACACAGCCGCTCGACCGCGTGATCTACACCCGGCTCTCACCGCGCAAGGCCGACTTCGACATGGTGCGGGACTTGATGATCGAAACGGGAGTTCTCGATCGAAAGATCGAGTTCGACGAGTACGTCGACACGCGTTTCGCGGAAGGGGCCGCCCCGCGAACGGCCTGGAAGTACGAGCCCGGGAGCGGAAAAGCCGAATAGCCCCGGACTACTTGGAACTCGAGACTTCGGACTTGAGATTCGACTCGCGCAGGCGCTTCAGCTCCGTGACGTCGCGGTTGACGAAAATCGCCGCCAGCGGACGCCCGTAATCGTCGCCCAGCGAGACGACGAGTGTCTCGGCGACGCCTTGCGTTCCATCTTTGCGGAGAAACGACGTCTCTCCGGACCAGCGTCCTTCGCGCAGCATCGCCTTCAACATGTTCGCGGTGAGATCGCCGTCCTCTTTCACTCCGTGGAGGACCGAAGGAGTCTTTCCGACCATCTCTTCCTTCGAGTAGCCGAACATCCGCGCCGCGCCCGGGTTCCAGTCCACGATCCGCCCGTCGAGGTCGGTCACGATCACGCCATCGAAAATGTGATCGAAGGTGCGCGCCTGGCGCTTCATGGTCATCTCCATGAGACGCCGGTCGGTAACGTCGCGGAAGCTCCAGACCCTCCCGACGGTCTTTCCGCCGATCTTCTGCGGCTGCGAGTAGCGCTCGAAGATCCGACCGTCCTTGAACTCGAGCCAGTCGTAGCTCTTCGACTCCGGCTGCGCGTACAGCTCCTTGACCTTCTTGATGAAACGCCCCGGATCCTTCAATTGATCGAGGACCCACGCGAGCGCGCGGTTGTCGTCGCGCGACTGCAAAACGGACTCGGGGATCCGCCACATCTCGGTGAACTTCCGGTTGAAGTTCACCATCTTCCCCTTTTCGTCCACCACGAGGATGCCCTCGGTCGTCGCCTCCAGCGTCGCGCGCAGGAGCGAGAGGCTCTCCTCGATCTCGCGGTCGGCGCGACGGCGCGCGGTGACATCGCGGAACGAGAGAACCCTCCCGACCCTCTTCTCGCCGAGCAACTGCGGTCGCGTGTAACGTTCGAAGATCCGGCCGTCCTTGAACTCCACGACGTCGAGAGTTTCGGCGTCCTGGCGGGCGTCCGAACGCATGACGAGCTGGACGAAGCCGCCCGGATCCTTTACCTGATCGAGGACGAACGCAAGGAGGTCGTCCCGGTGGGAAGACGCCGCCATCTCCTCCGAGATCTTCCACATCTCGAGGAACTTCTTGTTGTGGGTCACGATGTTGCCTTCGCGATCCAGCACGAGGATCCCGTCGGCGGTCGAGTCGAGCGTTGCGCGCAGCAGCGACACCGACTTCTCGAGCTCTTTCTCGGCCTTCTTCTGGTGGGTGATGTCGAGCGCCGACCCGATCACACCTTTGATGGTTCCGTCCGCATGGCGAAGCGGTTCGACGTGCGTAGCGAAGGTACGGCCTTTCCACTCGACTTCGTAGCTCACGGAACCCCCCGCGAGAGCCTTCCGGTGAGCGGCAATCGGTCGGAAGTCTGGCTCACTCGATCCGAAGTAGTCGTAGACCGTCAACCCGATGAACTGACCGGGTCGTTGTCCGAGCTTCACGAGTCCGGCCCCCATGAAAGAGGTAAACCGCAGATCGCGGTCCACCGACCAGAGGACGGCCGGCATCTGCTCCACGAGGACCTTGACGCTCACTTCTTTCTCGTGCAGCGCCTCGTCCGCGTCCTTGCGCTCCTGGACCAGACGGCGCCGCAACTCGATCTGAGTCTCGACCTGCCGCGACAGGGCGCGCAGCGCGCTCTCCTGCTCGTTGGTGAGCTTTCGCGGCTTTCGATCGAAGACGCAGAGCGTGCCGAGCGCGTGACCGGCGGGGGTCCGTAGCGGCGCGCCGGCGTAGAAGCGGATCTTCGGGTCGATGGTGACGAGCGGATTTCCAGCGAACCGCGGGTCCTCCGTCGCGTCGGGGACGACGAAGAGGTCCCGCTGCAGGATTGCATGCGCGCAGAACGCGATGTCGCGCGGGGTTTGCTGGAGCTCGGTGCCGACCTTCGACTTGAACCACTGCCGGTCGCGGTCCACGAGCGAGATCATTGAGATCGGAGTGCCGCAGATCTGGGAGGCAATCAGCGCAAGATCGTCGAACTCCGGTTCGGGAGCCGTGTCGAGGATCTCGAGCTCCCGGAGCGCTTCGATTCGGGCGTCTTCGTCCGCGGGAAGGGCGGCACGCATCGTTGACTCTCAGTCCGAGTTTCGGCGGCCCAATCTTATTTCACGCCCCGAAGCGCCTGCCAGCCGTGAGCTCGGGGAAGGATCGCTCATCGCTAACGGCTTGGGGCTCCGGGCCTCAGGAACAGAACCCGCGGTTCGGTCATCTCCTCGACCGCGTATCGCACTCCTTCCCTCCCGAACCCCGACGCCTTCGTTCCGCCGTAGGGGAAGTTGTCGATCCGCATCGTCGGTGCCTCGTTGATGATCACGCCGCCGACCTCGAGCTTCTCGAACGCCTTCATCGCTTCGGCGATGTCGCGCGTGAAGACGGACGCCTGCAGTCCGTAGAGGCTGTCGTTCGCCTTCGCGAGGGCATCTTCGAAGCGGTCGAACGGCTCGACCGTCGCCACGGGACCGAAGACCTCTCTGTCGCGCAGCTTCGCTCCCTCGGGTACCTCCGATGCGACGATCGGCCAGAGCTTCGCTCCCTCGCGGCGCTGAGGAACGAGCAGCTTCGCGCCGCTTCGTTTCGCTTCCTCCACCCAGGACTCCACGCGCTCGGCATTCTCTTCGTCGATCATGGGCCCGAGAACCGCGCCGGGGTCCGCCGGATCCGCCGGCTCGATCTTCTTCGTCGCCGCCAACAGAGCGGACACGAAACGCTCGTACACCGGCCGCGCGATGAAGAGCCTCTGTGCCTTGATGCAGACCTGTCCGGCGTACGCGAATGCGGCCGTCGCGAGCTTGCGCGCGGCGGCCTCGACGTCCGCGTACTCGGAGACGATGGCCGCGGCATTCCCTCCGAGCTCGAGAATCACTTTTTTGCGCGCCGCTTCTTCCTTGATCTTCCATCCAACGACGTCGCTGCCCGTGAAGCTCACGCAGCGGATCCGTTCATCGGTCCAGAGCGGCTGCGCGACCTGGGGATCCGCGTGGACGAGCGAGAACGCCTTCTTCGGCCAACCGGAGCCCTCGACGGCTCGGGCGAGAAGGTCCGCGGTCAGAGGCGTGCGCGGAGACGGCTTCAGGATGACGGGGTTGCCGGCGGCGAGCGCCGGAGCGACTTTGTGGAGTGCGAGGTTCAACGGGAAATTGAACGGAGTGATCGCCGTGACGGGGCCAACCGGAAAGCGCCGGACGGCGCAGAAAGCGCCTTCCCCGCGCGGCTCGATGTCCACGGGAACGACTTCCCCTTCCAGCCGCGTGGCCTCTTCCGAGGCCAGCCGAAGCGTCATCAAGCCGCGCTCGACCTCCGCCTCGGCGTAGCGGCGCGGCTTGCCTGCCTCCGCAACGATCGTCTCGACGAATTCGGCGTGACGCTTCTCGAGCTCGTCGCGCAGGCGCCGGAGGATCTCGGCTCGCCGGTGTGCCGGAAGCCCGCGAGTCTCCTCGAATCCTTCGACGGCCGCTGCGATCGCGCGGTCGATTTCGGGCGGTCCGGCTTTGGCGACGCGCGCGAGTCGCTCCCCCGACCACGGCGAGTGGACGTCGATCCAGTCGCCGGTCGTGATCTCTTCGCCGCCGACACGAAGCGCGCGGTCTCTGGAGTCCAAACTAGCTCCCATTACTTCGGGCTCGCGGAAAGCCGTCGACGAATCGCGTCCGAAAGAGGGATCAGGTCGCGCGATTTCTGTTGCGCCTGATCGTACGCGGCGAAGAGTGCCCTCGGACCCGAGGCGAGGGCTCCGCGAAAGGCGTCGAGCCCGGAGTTCTGGATGATGCCGTCGCAGAGGAACGCTCCCGCGGGTCCCCCGACTCTCTGTACGAAGTCGGGTCGCTGTATCTCGGCGGAGAGCGTCACACGCTGCTCGAGGTCCTTCTCCGATTCGATGAGCCGCTCGGCCGTGCGGTTCAGCTCCGCGATCGTTCGTTTCATCGGTTCCTTCAGCCAGACCGACAGCGGAAAGAAATTTTCGTCCACATGAAAGAGCGCGACCGGGCCTTGTTCGGTCACGATGCGGAAGAGCGGCTCGAGCTGACCGAGAGAGGAGTCGCGCCGGGTCCAGTTCGGGCTCGTGGAGCGGTACGAGCGCCATGTCTGCCGGAAAGCCTCCCCGGCCACGAGACGCGCGACGCGCTCGACCTGGTTGTCGATGGTCTCGGCTGCGGATTCTCCGAGGGCTCGCGCCAGGTCCACGATCATCGCCTCGGTTCCGTCGGGAAGAATCACCACGAGGTGGTCCGCGAGGCCGGCGAGACCGAACGACAGGAAGACGTCCAGGCGCGCCGAGATCGACCGATCGGCCGGGAGGAGAGCCGCCGCCCGTTCCGCGGCCATACGCGAAAGGTCGGCCTCGCGCCTGGGAAGGGCCGCCAGAAGACTTTCCCACCGCGACCGCCCGGCCCGAATCGAGTGAAAGTCGAAGACCGCGCTGCGCTTCTCTTCGTCGAACGCCGCGGCGAGATCACGCTCGAAGACGTCCGGCGTCCGTCCCGAGTCCTGAAGCGCAAGACGAACGGCTGGAAGTGCCTCGAGCGCCTTCGCCCCGTCGGGTTGGAACTGCGGGAGGGAAAGAAAGGCGAGAAGGTCGTGTGCCGCGCGGCTATCGACTCGGATCTCGATCGAGTGACGTCGTGCGGGCGGCGCTTCGTAGGGTGCCCGGCTCTTCCCGGACGCGGGAGGAGCGTAAACCGGCGCTCCGGCGCACCGCCAGGCAGTTACCCCGATGACGAGAAGCGCGGCTCGCCGGATCATTGCAGGATGGCCTCTACCGCCCGATCGACGTCGGCGAAGTCGGTAAAGAGGGCGGTCGGGCTCTCGGCGCCGAGCTTCTCGGCCGACGTGGGACCGGTCGCCACGGCGATCGACCGCAGGCCGAGCGAGCGACCGCACGCGACGTCGTGGACCGAGTCGCCGACGATCACGACGGAACGACCGGAGAACTCACATCCGGTGCGCTCGCGCGCCCGCGCGATCGCGACCGGCGGCAAGCAGTAGCGGTCCGCGGAGTCGTCGCCGAACGCCCCGAAGGGGAAATACCGGTTGAAGCCGGGAGGCTCGAGCTTCATCCGCGCGCCGCGTTCGATGTTGCCGGTCAAGAGGCCGAGCGTGACCCGAGGCTCTGCTGCCAACCTCGCCAGCAGAGCCGGAACGCCCGGTTTCGGGATGACCGCTTCCGGACGCAGACGCCGTGCGAGCTCTTCGACATAGCGGTCGAGCACGACGGGGAGAGTCGTCTCGAACCGCTCCCCGCCGACGGCGTCGAGGACGAGCTCCCGGAGGATCTGAGGATCCGTCTTGCCGGAGAAGTCGTTTCCATCCGCCGATCCGGTCCAGCCGAGCACCGAGGAAAGGGCTGCGAGGATCGATTCGCGCGCCGCGCGCCCCGCGGAGAGGAGCGTCCCGTCGACGTCGAAGAGGACCAGCCGCGCCCCCTTTCCACCGTCATTTCGATCGAAGCGAGAGATTCCTCGCTCCTTCGGAGCTCGGGATGACGGCGGAGTGGTCATCATTTCTGATCATACGAAAACCGCCTTGCGTGCCACTCGGCGATCGCGACGAGGGCCCGGCGCCAATACGACCAGTCGTGTCCGCCGGTCTCGAGCACGATCTCGGTCGGGATGCCGTGCTCGTTCAGGTACGTTCCGAATTGAGCAGCCACCCGATCGAGGCCGTAGAAATCCTCAGTCCCAGCGCGCAGGTGAGCGAAGAATGGCGCATGCGTGAAGCGCGTCTCGTGAAGGATGTCCCAGACGTCGTTCGCCGAAAGCGAGTTCGCCTCCAGCCGGCTTCCGAAGACTCGCTTCAGCGTCAGCCGCGTGATCCAGCCGTAGCGGGGAAGGTCTTCGAGGGCGATCGGTATGAGAGCTCCCGACAGCGCCGAGACCGATCCGAAGAGCTCCGGGTGTTTGAGCGCGATCTTGACCGCGCCGTAGCCTCCCATCGAGATGCCCGTGATTCCGCGCGCCGCCGGCCCGGAAAGGACGCGGTAGCGCGTTTCGATCTCGCGCAGCAGGTCTCGGGTCAAAAACTCTTCCCAGCGGCGCTTGCGGTCGAAAGAATCGGAGAACCAGGAGCCGGGCGCGCCGGGCGCGACGACGAAGAATTCGGGAAGGCGGCCGCCGCTCATCCGCGCGGCGAGATCCCCGGTCACCCCGCGCCGCTCGAGCGTCCGCACGTCGCCGTAACCGTCGTGCAGGAAGAGCAGGACCGGGTAACGCCGGGACGGAGAAGTTCGATACGACGGCGGCTCGAGCACGAGGCACCGAGCGGGAGAAGGAAGGCTCGCGGTCGGGATCGAGACGTATGAGACCCCCGCAGGGTGCACTGCGGAAGCGCAGCCGATGACGAACGCGAGAAGGATCGGAGGAACTGGAAAAACGCGGAGCAAACCGGGCGACGCTTCTACGGAGCGGCCGCGGCGGGCGGCGCGAACTCCTTGTCGTCGCGTGACGTCGAGACCGCGACGTTCTCGAAGAGGAGCCGCACGGGTCGTTCCGTGAACGTTTTCTGGAGCGAGAGCGCGATCCCGCCGAACGTTCGCCAGTCCTTCCAGAAAGCGGTCGTCGGTTCCTCCTGCGCGCCGCCCAGAACGTACTGCCACTCGACCATTCGCCGCCCGTCGCGCGTCACCCACAGCCAGTAGACGTCCTTCGGCGTCAGGCCGACGTTGTCGAACGAGAGCCGGATGACGTCGCAAATTGCTCCATCGGGCCCGGTCTTCTCTCCGCCGTACTCGCGATGGACGCCGGGGTCGAAGACCTTCCAGGGCGCGAGCAGCCAGTAGGTGTCGTTGATGAAGCGCCCGTACGCCGTCTCGAGGAGCTTCCTCTTCTCCTCGCCGTCAACGGCGCGTCCGTTGGAAAAGGCGACGCCGTCGCGCGTGTTCACGTCGAAGTAGACCGCATAAGGCGCTCCCGACTTGTCGGTGCCGAGCAGCCGATAGTCTCCCGTGTAGCGGTCCCAGACGTGATGAAACTCGGCCACCCGCTTCCCTTCGCGTTCCACGATGAAGTCGAACCGGAACTGTCGCGCCTTCTCCCACGCGGTTTGACCGCCGAGCGCGGCAATCAGCTCACGCGCCACCTGGTCGGACTTCTCGTCGGCGAGGACGGGCGGAGCGGCAGCGAGCGCCATGACGAGGAGGGCGACAGCGAGCGTTCGAGATCGTGACTTCTTCATCGGCCGGATCATATTCCGCGGAGTTGCGTCATCGCCGTCCCGGATCCGACTTGAAACCTGAAACTTGCAACTTGTAACCTCCACCAATGGAGCTCGACCGGTTGCCTCGGGAAATCGAGTTCGCGCTTTCGGGTGCGGGCTTTCGGGCGCGGCGGCGGCTTGCGCTTCCCTTCCTGACGGTCGACCCGGGCGGCTTTCCACGGGCAGCCCTGCTCACCCTGGGCGAGGTGCGCGCGCGATCGCGAACGATCCTCGCTGTCGCGGTACGCGCCGGCAGTCGTACGGCGGCGAACCTGATTCGAAGACGCACAGCCACTCTCCTCTACCTCGCGCGCAACAGGGCGGTCTGGGTTCAGGCGAAGGCCGGGCGAGGCCACGTCTCCGACTTCGATCCCGACCGCCAGATCTTTCCGCTCTCAATCGTTCGGGTGAAACTGGATCGGCCGGCTCCGGAAGAGGCTGCGGTCGCGCTCGCCGGTGGACCGACGTTCACGGCGCGAAGCTCCGACCGCCTCTTTTCCGAGGAGCTCTACGCCGAGCTCGGAGGACGATGAAATTCCGCGACCGGTCGGTTCTCGTGACGGGCGCATCTCGCGGGATCGGCCGCTCGATCGCGCTTCGCTTCGCCGAGGAAGGCGCGCGGGTCGCGCTGGTTGCGCGGACCGAGGACGAGCTGCTCCAGACCGCGAGTCTGGTCGAGCGAGCGGGAGCACGCGCGGTGGCGATTCCCACCGACATCTGCGACCGGGAAGGCGTCGAGGCGTCGGTCGCGCGGGCGGAGCAGGAGCTCGGCCCGATCGAGGTCCTCGTGAACAACGCCGGCGTCTTTCTGTGGCGGCCCTTCCTCGATCTGTCCGCCGAGGAGTGGGATCTCGTCATCACGACGAACCTGACGGGTGCGGCGAACTTCTGCCGGGCCGTCCTGCCGGGGATGATGGAGCGTCGCCGCG
This sequence comes from Thermoanaerobaculia bacterium, assembly GCA_036505435.1. Taxonomy (GTDB): domain Bacteria; phylum Acidobacteriota; class Thermoanaerobaculia; order UBA5066; family Gp7-AA6; genus Gp7-AA6. Next base: position 9,004 of record DASXTN010000115.1, read on the forward strand.
GCCGCATCGTCAACGTGTCCTCGATTCACGGGATGCGCGGTGAGGCGAACCTGGCGGCCCACAGCGCCGCGAAGTTCGGGCTGATCGGCCTGACACAGAGCCTCGCTCGGGAGTTCCGCGCCTTCAACATCGCGGTCAACGCGGTCTGCCCCGGAACCGTCGAGAACAAGCTCGACGAGACGGACGCTGCGGACCGCATGGAGCCGCTCGCCGAAAAGCTCTGGCCCCGGGACGTCGCGCGGACGGTGCTCTTCCTCGCGTCCGACGACGCAGCGGCGATCACGGGGGCCGCGCTCGAGGTCTTCGGCGGAACCCACCTCTCGATTCAGCCGTAATGCCGGAACACGGCTACCTCGCAGCCGACGCAATCGCTCCGGCCGGCCGGTCGCGGTACTCGAGCTGGATCGCGACCGGTGCGAGCGGTTTCCCGTCCGCCTCGGCGTGCGGATAGATGAAATAGTTGAGCGGCTCGGCGCACGGCGGCGGATCCAGCCGGAGGTCACGACCGACGGTGAACTGGATCCGGTCGGGATCGAGGTTCCCGAAGAGATACTCCCGGCGTGCGGCATCCATCGTCTTCGAGGCGTCGGAGGCGTCCACCGGGACCCAGCCGACGCCGTCCAGGTAGAACTCGGCCCAGCAGTGGTAACCGGGAATCGTCCCGGCCGGCTCCTTCTTCAAGGGGAACCCGATCACGAACCGCGCGGGGATCCCCTGGGCGCGTGCGAGCGAGATGAAGACGGAGTGGAAGTCGGTGCAGTTCCCCTTCTGGACGTCGCACGCGCGCTCCGTGTCTCCCATGCCCCAGCCAGGCGTCGTCTTGTCGTAGACCATCGTGTCGACGAGCCACTCATAGATCGCATGGGCCTTGCCCTCGGGAGTCCGCTCGCCAAGCGTGATCCGGTGGGCGAGATCGCGAACGCGCGATGAAAGCGTGACGAGCTGGTCTGCCTTGAGATATCGCTCGAGATCCTCGCGTCTCATCGGGACCTTGTCGGCGACCGCGGATCGAAGCACCTCTCGCCGCTCCGCCTCAAAGGAAACCCGAACGTCCAGTCTGCCGGTGCGCGGTTCCGTGGCCGCGAGATAGAGATACGAGTTGCCGTTCTCCCGTTCGCGCCGGACGCTCCATGGGTAGGAACTCTCGATTCGGATGCTCCGAATCTGCTGCGCAGGACCGTCCGAAGGCAGCGGGACCCACACTTCGAGACGCCCGACTCCTGCC
>DASXTN010000116.1:0-1988 GCA_036505435.1 Thermoanaerobaculia bacterium
CGCCGCGTCGTCGGGGATGGCGGCGGTGCTTTTCGTCGCGTTGGCGTTTTTCCCCGGTCCGGCCGGGCCGGCCCGTGGGTTTACCGTGGAGGCGCTCGACATCGGGCAGGGGGACGCCATCCTCGTTCGGTGGAGCCGCCACGCCTTGCTCGTGGACGGAGGGGGCCCGTTCGACGTCGAGGCGGCCGACTTCGGCCGGACCCGCTTGCTCCCGAAGCTTCTCGACCGCGGCGTGACCCGGCTCGACGCCGTCCTCGCGACGCACCCCCATCCCGACCACGCCCTCGGGCTGCTCGCGATCCTCGAGGAGCTTCCCGTAGGCGTCCTCTGGCTCTCCTCCGGCCAGGACGAAGGGGGTCTCTTCCGGCGTCTGAACGTCGCGGCCGACGGTGCGGGGGTTCCAGTCGCGGTGGTCGCGAAGGGAACGATCGTTTCCTGGAGCGATGCGCGCCTGACCGTGCTGCACTCGGGTGGGCCCCTGCGCAAGGTGGACGCGATCAACAATCAGTCCGTGGTCGCGGTATTCGAGCGGGACGGCCGGCGGGCGCTTCTGACCGGCGACGCGGGTGCGCCGACCGAGCGCGAGCTCGTCGCCGAGCGACGAGTTCCGGTCTCCGACCTGCTCAAGGTCGGGCACCACGGCAGCCGCACCTCAACCACGCCTGCTTTTCTCGCGGCGGCGCGACCTCGCCTCGCCCTTCTGTCGTGCGGTCGCGCGAACCGGTTCGGCCATCCGGCTCCGGAGACGGTGCGAACGCTGGCGGAATTCGGTGTCCCGGTGTTCCGCACCGACCGGCTCTCCGACATCCGGGTCGAGCTCGGTCCCGCATCGACGCGGCTCGCGTGGAGGGGAGTCGATTGACCGATGACAAAGCGGAGCGGCCGCCGCTCCTCGTTCTCTTCGGTCCCACAGCCGCTGGAAAAACGGAGATCGCTCACCAGGTCGCACGTCTCCGTTCGGGTGAAATCGTGTCCGCAGACGCCTTCGCCGTGTATCGGCGATTCGACGTGGGGACCGCGAAGCCTTCGCAGCATCATCGCCGCGAGATCCCCTATCACCTGGTGGATGCCGCCGATCCGGGGGAGAGCTTCTCGGCGGGCCGATGGGCCGCCGAGGCGCGGCACGCGATCGAACAGATCTCTTCGCGCGGGAGACTCCCGATCGTTTGCGGAGGGAGCGGCTTCTACATCTCGGCCCTGCTCGAGGGGCTTCCTCCCGGGGAGGCGCGGGATCCCGACCTGCGTGCGCGAATCGCCGCGTGGGCGAGAGCGCATGGTTCAGAAGCCGCCCACCGTTTTCTCGAGGTCAACGATCCGGTCTCCGCGTCCCGCATCCCGCTCGGGAACGTACGCTATACGCTCCGAGCGCTCGAAATCGTTCTCGTGACCGGGACGCGCGCCTCGGATCGCCCGAGGAGCGATCGTTGGAGCGAGAAGTGGCGCGTCATCAAAGTCGCGATCGAGCCATCCCGTCGCGACCTCTATGCTCAGATCAAAAACCGAGTCCGTCGAATGCTGGATGCCGGCTGGGACGACGAGGTCCGGCAGCTGGTCGGAAGCGGGCTTTCCCTCGAATCGAACGCGTTTGGCGCCATCGGATATCGCGAGGTGGCCTCCTGGATTTCGGGTCGCGCGGAAAAGAAGGAGACGGAAGAGGAGATCGTGGCGGCCACGCGGCGTCTCGCCAAGCGCCAGAAGACGTGGTTCGCGCGCGAACGGGACGCCCTGCGGGTGAAGCCGGAAGACGCTCTCCGGATGATCCTCCAGTTGCTCGACCGCCGCGTCGAGACGGAGAAAGGCGGATGAACAAAACCCCGATCAACGTCCAGGACTCGTTCTTCTACAACCTGCGGAAGGACAACACGGAGATCACGGTCCGGCTCACTTCGGGAGAGGAGCGGATGGGACGGCTGCGGAGGTTCGACAAGTTCGCCCTCGTTCTGGAGGTGGAGGGTCACGAGGAGATGATCTACAAGCACGCGATCGCG
>DASXTN010000117.1:0-5293 GCA_036505435.1 Thermoanaerobaculia bacterium
TGCCCTTGCCCGAACCGGAAGCCGCGGCGCGCCCCGCGGATCACGTGAGGCGCCTGCGACATGTTCTCCATTCCGCCGGCAAGGACGGTCGTCGCCTCGCCGAGCAGGATCCGGTGCGCGCCCTGGACGATCGACTCGAAGCCCGAGCCGCAGAGCCGATTGACGGTCAGTGCCGGGATCTCCTTCGGGACGCCGGCCTTCAGCCCGACATGCCGTGCGCCGTAGATCGCATCGCCGGAGGTCTGGAGCGCGTTTCCGAAGATGACGTGGTCGACTTCGGACGCCTCGGTCCCGGAGCGGGCGAGCGCCTCCCGCGCAGCGACGACGCCGAGGTCGATCGCCGAGATTTCGGAGAAGTGCCCGTTGTACTCCGCCATCGGAGTCCGGGCGCCTTCCAGGATGACTACATCGGATCGAGGCGCCATCATCACTATCTATACCACGCGAAAGGATTTGGATTCGGCGGGCCGGCGGCGCCGATCCGTCACCACACCAGCTCGTGAAAACGTCGCCGGACGGCGTTGAAATCCACATCCCGCGCCTCCGGATGGATGCGATTCGTCAGAAGGACGAAGACCCGGCCATCTTCCGGGTCGAGCCAGACGGACGTGCCTGTGAAGCCCGTGTGTCCGAACGCCGAGTCGGACATCGCGGGGATCGCAGATCCCGCGCCGCGGCTTCCCTGCCAGGCGAATCCGCGCGCCTCGGGGAGCTCCGGAGTGTGGTCGCAGGTGAGCTTCCGGCGGGCGGAGTCGAGCCAGGGCCGCGCGAGCGACCAGACGTCGCGGGCCGCGCCGAACAGTCCCGCGTTCCCGGCGACGCCTCCACGGCGAAAGGCGTTGCCGTCATGGACCTCGCCCCAGATCACGCCGGTCCGAAAGTGCGGGTACGAGATCCCCATCTCAGCCGACATCCGTCGTTCCGTGGCGTCGCCTTTTTCGGTTGCGGCGACCGACGGCGAACGTCCCGGGAGAAACCGCGCGGCCGCGCCGTCCCCGACGAGCGCGCCGAAAGCAACGTCGAGCGGGGCCGAGAAGTGCACCTCGAGCACGTCGCCGAGCACGAGAAAGTTCAGATCGCTGTAGATCACGCGCTCCCCGACTTTCGCCTCCGGCTCGATGGACGCCAGCGTCCGCCGATAGGCCGCCGCGCCTTCCCCGCGCGCGTAGACCGGATACCAGGCGGGAAGACCCGAGGTGTGCGTCAACAGGGACCCGAGCGTGATTCCCTCGTAGCGGGTCGCCTTCCAGCCGGGGAGATAGCGACCGGGCGGAGAAGCGAGATCGAGAGCCGGCAACGACGCCGCGACGAGCGATCCGCAGACGAGCGGCTTCGTCAGGCTGGCGAGATCGAAGATCGTGTCGGCCGAGATCGGGATCTGTTCGGGCTCGACCACCGCGTGCCCGGCCGCCGCGGTCTCCATGACCTCGTCGGAAGTTCCAACGAGGGCGACCGCTCCCGGGAAGGAGCCCTGCTCGATCTCACGGCCGAGAAATCGCTCGAGCTCCGTCACTTCAGGACGACTTCGAGCTCCGCGCGCCTCGCCGACACTTTCCGGGCATTCGCGGCGATCTCGACCGGCACAGGGTCCGGTCGCCGCATTCCCGCCCGCTCGCGCTCCAGCCCGGCGATCTGCGACTCGATCGTGCGTGCGGTCTGCGGATCGCGCACGCTTCGGAGCGTCTGGCGCAGCGAGGCGATGGTTCGCGCGTAGGTCTCGGCGGATGCTTCGCGCACCCGGGTTTCGTCGAGAGCGACCAGCGCCTCGACGATCCTCGCCCGCGCCCAGGCGAACTCGTCCGGATCGACGCCGAGGGCTCGCGCCGCGTCGGACTCCGAACGATCCCGCGAGGCGCGTCGAACCTTGACGTAGAGATCCAGGTGACGGTCCGTCAGGAGACGATCGACTGGAGGCTCGAAGTGCGGATGAAGCGCCTCTTCGGCCGAGGCAGGCCGCGGGGGCGGCGCAGCGGCCTTTCCTCCCCGACAGCGGGCGCCCGCGACCGCGATCGAAAACAGGAGCAACACCGCGAACCCTCGCCTGGCGACGGTCATCGCCGGGAGTTTACCGAGGGGGCCGAGCGCTTCGGGCTGCGGCAGAGCGAGCCGGCTTCCTCGGCGAAAGTCCTTTCGCAGAATTTTTCTCTACGCCGGCGGTTTTTCGTAGTGTTCCTTGCGGTCTTCGCGTTTCGCCGTCGGTTCGATTCGATTAAACTTGCCGCTCTAAGCCAGGATGCCCGAAGAGACCAAATTGCCGGAAAAGATCGGCAAATACGAGATCACCGGAAAAATCGGTTCCGGAGGCTTCGGCGCGGTCTACCGCGGACGGGACCCGTACATCAAGCGCACGGTCGCCATCAAGACCTGCCAGCTGAACGACGAAGAGATCAAGAGTCGGTTCTTCCGGGAAGCGGAGCTCGCGGGAAACCTTCATCACCGTCACATCACGACGATTTACGACTTCGGCGTCGAGAACGGCATCCCCTTCATCGTCCAGGAATTCCTCTCCGGCGAGGACCTCGACAAGAAGATCAAGCGGGGCGAGCCGCTCCCCTTGATCCGCAAGGTCGAGATCCTGGCCGCGATTACCGAAGGGCTCGCGTACGCCCACGCGGCGGGGATCATCCACCGCGACATCAAGCCGGCGAACGTCCGCATCCTCGAAGACGGTTCAGTGAAGATCATGGACTTCGGGATCGCAAAGTCGCTTCAGACCGAATCGAACCTGACCCAGACCGGCATCACGCTCGGGACCTCGGCCTATCTCGCTCCCGAGCAGATCCGCGGCGAGCCGGTCGATCGGCGGACGGACATCTTCTCGCTCGGCATACTCGCCTACGAGCTGCTGACCTATCGGAAACCCTTCCGCGGGGAGCATCTCTCCACGGTTCTTTACAAGATCCTGAACGAAACTCCGGAGCCGATCCAGGCGCTCGCGCCCGACGCGCCGCCGGGCCTGATCGACGCCGTCAGCCGGGCGATGGAGAAGCAGCGCGAGAGCCGCTACGCGGCCATGGAGGAGTTGAAGCGAGACCTCCAGAACATACAGCGCGAGCTCGCCGGGACGTCCTCGCAGTTTCCGACCGCGGTGCTTCCCACCGACGAAGTGGACGCGACGGTCATGACGCCGAGCGGCGGGATCGTGCCTTCCTCGATCACACCTCCGTCGGGTTCGCTCGCCCGGGTCCCCGCGGCCCTGGAAGCGACCCCTTCTTCCAGCTCCGGGCGCAGCAAAGCGGGACTCGAGCTCGTCAACTTTCGGGACCCGAGCGCTTTGGAGGGAGAAGCGACCATCTCGGGACGCGCCGCGGAGCTTGCCGCGATTACGGCACCTGCCCAAGCGGCCAACAGGACGCCGATCTTCATCACCGTCTCGGCGGTCTTCGTCGTCGGGATCGCGGCCTTCTTTTATCTGAATCGGGGGAAGGCGTCCGCGCCGCCGCCGTCACCGCCGGCCGCCGCCGCCTCGAAACCGCAAGCCCCGCCACCGATCGAGTTTCCGGAGCCGCAGCTCGGAGCCGATGCGAAATCCTCCGCGCCCGCGCGCCCCGCAGAATCGAAGGCGAAGTCCTCCGAGGAGCCCGCTTCGCCCGCGCGCGAAGTCGCGGCGCCGGCCGCCAAGCGCCGCGTCCAGTTCAGCTCGATTCCCGTCGCGACCCTGTACGTGGACGGCAAACAAATTGGTCCGTCGATCCCGGCGAAGACGCTCGAGCTCGCGGAAGGATCTCACAAGGTCCGTTTCGAGGCGGAAGGGCTCTCGCCGTACCAGCACGAGTTCAAGGTGGGCCCGAAAGAGTCGAACACCATCGCCTACCAGTTTCCGGTGGGGTATCTCGTCATCAAGGCGGATGCCTCCTGGGCCGGGGCGTCGGTGATCATCGCGGGGAAGTACAAGGGCAGCTTGCCGCAGGCTTCGCGCCTCCGGCTCCCGAAAGGAACCTACAGCGTCACCCTGCACCGCGAGGGCTTCCAGCCGGTGACGCAACAGATCACGGTTCCCGAACGGGGCGAAAGCCCGTGGACCCCGCCTCCGGCCGTCCCGGTCGACCAGGCGATGGGCCAGTGAGTCGCGCGCTCGCCGCCGCGACCGCCGCCCTTCTTCTCGTCTCCGCGTTCGTCTTCGCTCAGACGGCCGAGAAGCTCGAGGCGGAGGCGAAGCGCGCATTCGACTCCGGGCGCTTCAAAGAGGCCGCGGAGAAGTACGCCAAGGCCGCCGAGGCGCCCGATGCCGCCGCGGATCGGAAGGCCGATCTCTACCTGAACAGCGCCTGGGCGTTCTACATCGCCGGAAATTCCAAGAATGCGCGCGACAACTTGAGGGCCGCCTACTCTGCGAGACGCGAGCTCGTGGTCATCGGAGACCTCTACAGCCCCGACTTCGCCCGGCTCGCGCAGTCGGTTCGCGCCGAGATCGCGGGAACGACGCCTCTCCTGGGACCGTCCGAGCTCCGGGAATTGAAGCGCTCTGCGCGGCGAAAGCTCACCGACGGAAAACCCGAAGACGCGCTTACGGAGCTGAAGCCGGCGGCAGCGTCCAACGATCCGGAGGTGCAGCTTCTTCTCGGCGAGATTTACGAGAAGCTCGGCCGAACCGGGGAGGCGGACGCCGCACGCCAGCGTGCCTCGGACCTTCAGAAGGGACTCGTCACCAGCGCACCGATCTCGGGCACCGGAGCCGCAGCCACGGCGCCGATCGAGTCCTCGGTCAACGTCCTGCCGCTCCTGGACGCCGCAGACAAGGCTCTGAAGTCCGGCGACCTGGCCGGGGCGACGACCCACGCACGGCGTGCCGCGGACCTGGATCCCAGGAGCGCCGAGGCGCATCGGCTCCTGGGCGAGATTGCGCTCGCGGGAAACCAGGAGGCGGATGCCGAGCGTGAGTTCACCGCAGCCGTGGTGTTGGACGCTTCCAACCCGGGCACCGAGATCGGGCTCGCCCGGATCGCGGATCGACAGAAGAAGTGGAACACAGCGGCGAGCCACTATCGGCGCGCACTGGAGCTCGATCCGCGCAACCTTGCTGCTGCGCTCGGGCTCGGCCGGTCGATGGACGCTGCGGGCGACGAGAGCGCTGCGCGGCTCGCGTACGGACGCGCGATCGAAATCGACGCGGCCTCTGCGGAAGCACACAACGAATTCGGAGTGCTGCTGTATCGCTCCGGCGACGTCGATCTGGCAATCCAGCAGTTCTCGGAAGCCGCGAAGATTCGACCGGATGAATCGGCGTACCGCGAGAACCTGGGCCGCGCCTATCGAAAGAAAGGACTCGCGAAAGAAGCCGAGCGCGAGCTCG
>DASXTN010000118.1:0-2121 GCA_036505435.1 Thermoanaerobaculia bacterium
CGCTTCGCCCGCTCGCTCCAGAACACCTTCCCGCGGGCGTTCGGCTGCGGGCCGTGGCCGCCGAGAAAGAGCATCCGCACGTCGTCGCTTTCGAAGACCCGCGCCCGCAGATCGCGGCGCGCCAGCTCGGAACGATTCGACTCGACTCGTTCGGCGAGCTCGGAGTTTTGCGCTCGCAGTTCCTCGCGCTGGCGGCGCAGCCGCGCGTCGTCGAGAGCCACGATCACGAATAGGATCGCCGCCGCCGCGGCGAACGCCCACCCGGCCGCCCGCTCCGGTCGCGGGGCCGGACGTCGCGCCGGCGGCAGCGACGCGAGAATCTCCTCGCGCAACGAGGGACGCGGCGTTCGGCGCGGGGCGGCGACGGCAAGGGCGGATGCCGCGAGGCGAAGCTCGGGCAGGAGCCGCTCGCACTCGGCGCAGCCCTCTTCGAACAGCCGCGCGTACTCGCCGGTCTCTTGCCCCGCGAACACCATGTCCAGGGCTGCGGCCGAAAGGAGCTCTTCGTGTTCCTCGCTATGCATTCCGCTCCCTTTCCCAGTACGGCCGCATGCGCTCGCGAAGTTTCATCAAGCCCAGTCGAATCCGCGTTTTGACGGTCCCGAGAGGTGTGGAGGTGCGCTCCGCGATCTCCGGGTGCGTCAAGCCGTCGAAGTAGGCGAGCTCCAGAGCACGCCGCTGCTCGGCCGGCAGGTCGGAGATCGCGGACCGGCAGAGCGTTTCCCACTCGCGCGAAGCGGATTCGGCCTCCACGTCCTCGCCGGCCGGGACGTCTTCGAGCGGGTCGCGATCGCCGTGGGTGGCCCCCGCCGATGGGCGTCTCGTTCTCAGCCGATCGATCGCGCGGCTGCGCGTGGCGACGAGAAGCCAGGCGAGCACGCTCCCGCGAGCCGGGTCGAACGTGGACACCGCTCTCCACACATAGAGAAAGACCTCTTGAACGACCTCTTCAGCCTCACCGGTCTCGCCGAGGATCCGATACGCAAGACCGAGCAGGCGCGCGGAGTGGCGGTCGTACAGCTGCGCGAGAGCGTCGGCGTCGCGCGCTTCGATTGCGGCGACGAGGGCCCGGTCACTGCGGTCGCGGTCTTCAGACTCCCGGAAATTCATCGAAAGTTGCGGAGTCAGCGGCGCGGAAGGATAACCCACCCTTTTCGCGGAAGGCAGAAATCCAATCGTGGCCCGCGGACCGTATCCGACCTCGAAAGAGGAGGAAACCGATGACGAGGCTCTCCCGTCTCTCGCGAAAGAACGCCGTCTGGGCGACCGCGCTCGCTCTCGCCCTGCCCGCCGTGGTCCTGCCGCCCGTGGCGGCGGCCTCGAGCCACCGCGAGGCGCCACTCATCAGCGACGACCCCGTCGCGGACAACACGGACACCTACTTCTTCCGAGACCCCGTCGACCCGACGCGCCTCGTGATGATCGCCAACTGGATCCCGCTCGAGGAGCCCGCCGGAGGGCCGAACTTCTTTCACTTCGGCGAGGGAATCCGCTACGAGTTCAACGTGGACTGGGATGGCGACGCGATCGAAGACGTCGTCTACCGCTTCACGTTCACGCGGAACGTGCGCAACGGAAACACTTTCCTTCAGAACATCGGACCGGTGTCGTCGCCGACCGATCCGAACCTGAACGTGTACTACACCTACAAGGTGGAGAAGATCGTCGGAGCATCGCCGAACCAGCCAGCGTCTGCGATCACCGTGCTCGGCCAGGATCTCCTCGAGGCGCCGAACAACGTCGGGCCGAAGTCGTTCCCGGGCGCTCCCGGAACGCCGGCCGGCGCGGGTTATGGCAAAGGCTCGAACATCGCGAGCACGGTGTACACCATCGATCAGGACACGAAGGTCTTCGCCGGCCCGCGCGCGGACGGCTTCTACGTCGATCTCGGGATGATCTTCGATCTCATCAACTTTCGTCCCGGAACGCTGCCCGGCAACGTCGGAGGCGGCAAGAACGACGTCGCCGGATTCAACACCCACACGATTGCGGTGTCGGTGCCGATCCAGACGCTCACCAAGAACCACACGATTCCGACCTCCATCACCGATCCGAACGCAGTCGTCAGCATGTGGTCGTCGACCTGGAGACAGCAGACCCGGCTGCTTTCGGCCACCGGAC
>DASXTN010000119.1:0-3229 GCA_036505435.1 Thermoanaerobaculia bacterium
CGCGTTCTCGCCAAAGCTCACGACCTTCGAAACGCCGGCGAGTACGAAGGCTCATTCGACATCGACGAGCGAATTGTGACGGACTTGATCGTTGCTTGTAAGGCCGTGGCCGCGAAACTCGAGCTCCTGCCGCCGCTGACGTAGCGAAAGACGAACATGGCCGGGTGACGAGGGATCCCAGGCTTGATGCCACAGCCCCTCGTCGAGGCGGGGATGAACGCCGCACTTCGCGCGACGTTGCCTACTGCCGGGGGTTTACTGTCGGTGGTCGGCTGTCTCGCTGCGCTCGGGATGACAGCTTAGCTCTTGGGATGACCGCCGCCCTCACGCGCCGGTCGTCAGTACGACCCGGAAGCGCGCCTCGCCGCTCATCACACGTCGCCCTCGCGGCTCGCGCTGATCCGTCGCTCTCGCTTGCTCGGGACCTGCGGGCGCACCTGCACACGGCTCGGCGAACCGGCCTCGACCGCGTGCCTGGTCCCTCGCTCGCTCTCGCTCCCGTAGCGCGAGGCTCCTCCCCCCGGGAGACTCCTCGCGCTGCGAACCAGAGCAAAACCCTCCTCCTCGCGGAGACTTTTCGCGATGCGAGGACACGGAGCCCTCCGAGAGACCCCTCGCGCCGTGACCCGGGTTATCACGGGGTCGATGAGCTATCTAAGGCCATAGAGACAGAGAAGAGCAGCCCAACCGCTCGGAAGAGGAGTCGGCGGCTCTGGTAACTCCGCGTAACGAACGGTCATTTCGAGAAAGAACCGCGCGTGAAAAAAGGCTTCCAGAATCGGCCGAGTATGGCGCGGCCAATCCGCGTTCTGATCGACCGAGAACACTCTGCCGCTTCCCTGCGCCACGATTTCGAGAAACGTCGGGTCGAGATCTCGGTCCGGAAGCAGCCTTCGAAGGGCGGCGACGATCTCCTCAGTTCGGTACTGGAGGTCAAACACTTTGAAGCTGTGGTGATAGAAGCGATAGACCAGATCCTCGTAGCTCCACTTGTCGCTCGAACGGGCAAGGAGCTTGCGAAGGGCTGGAAGATCCGCCTTGATTCGCTTCAACAGCTCGGCGGCCTGCTCCACATGCTGCAAATTATCAGATAATCTGATATTCTGCCATGCATGGGCGAACCGACTCGCGTCGGAAAGCGCGGAACCATCGTGCTTCCCGCAAAGATGCGCAAACGCTACGGTTTTGATGAGGGAACGATGGTTGTCGCGGAGGAATCCGAGTACGGGGTGTTGCTGCGGCCGGCCGCTGTTATCCCTGTGGAGGTCTACTCGCCGGAGCGAAAGGCGGAGTTCCTCCTCGCCAACGCGGTCGATGCCGCCGACCGCAGGCGAGCCGAAGAAGAGGTACGAAAGCTGGGGCTGGACCCGCGCAAGATGCGTCAGCGAAAACAGCCCAAACGCTGATCGCCGAGAATGCTCCGCGTCTTTCTCGACGCCAATGTTCTTTTTTCGGCAGCCTACCGCGAAGGGGCGGGTCTTCTGGCGCTCTGGGAACGGCCCGATGTTCAGCTGGTCACGTCGGGGTACGCGGTGGAGGAGGCGCGCCGCAACCTGGATACGGCGGATCGACGATCACGGCTCGAAACGCTGATCGCGGCCATTCGCATCGAGTCGGAAGCTCCCCACGTACCGCTCCCGCGGCGCGTTCGGCTGCCCGAGAAGGATGTGCCGATACTGCGCGCGGCTATGGCCGCCGGTGCCACGCACCTTTTGACGGGCGATCTGCGCGACTTCGGTCACCTTCTGGGACGGCGAGTCGGGGGCGTGAAGATTCAGACGCCGGGCAATTTCCTGCGCTCACGGTGAGGAGGGACACGTCGCCCTCGCGGCTCGGGACCTGGCTGTACCACCGGGAGACTTCGCGCGCCGCGACCAGGAGCGGGCACCCTCAGGAGACTCCTCGCGCCGCCGACAAAGGAGTCGAGAAACAGGACCATTCCGTGTGGCTACCGCTCCCGCCAGAACCCAGGGCGGCGCTTGCCGTGGGCGACTGCGACCACCTCGATAATCGATGGTTTCACTCTGTAGACTAGGCTATACGGGTATCTCCGGAGCAGGAATCGGCGGGTCCCATGAAGAAACACCGGCCACGCCTCCGGCCGCTCGGCGATCTTCCTTAAGCCGTCCTCGATCTCGTTGAAGAAGCCTGCGGCCGCAAGCTCGCTCCGGAGGCGTACCATTCGCGCGCCCCTCGGATGTCTTCGATCGCCTCTGGATGGAGCTCAACGGCGCGTGGCGGCATCCGCCGATCCGAGAATCAGCCGCCGGGCCTCCTCCCAGGGAACCGTCTTGACCGCCCCAGAGTCGAGCTCCACGAGTCGCCGAGAAATTTCGGTGCTCCAGGCGGCCTCGGCGTTTTCGTCGATGTCACCATCGAGACTCTCGATCAGGCGGCCAGCGACGGCTGCACGGGCTTCCGGAGGAAGCTGCAGGGCATCCTCGAGGATCTTGTCCGCCTCACGACTCATGTCCGAATGCTAGCACGCGTGCTCGTCGCTTCCGCTCACTCGGGACCTGCAGACGCACCGGCACGCGGCTCGGTGAACTGGCCTCGACCGCGCGCCGCGACCAGGGCTCGAGCCCGGTCTAACTCTTCATCGTCAGTACGACGCGGAACCGCGCCTCGCCGCTCATCATCCGGTCGTACGCCGCGGCGGCGTGGTCCAGTGGGAAGGGCTCGTTCATCGAGCGAACGCCCGTCCGCAGGGCGAACGCCATGGTGTCCTCCGAGTCGATCGCGCGGCCAGAGGCCCATCCGGCGATGGTGCGGCGTCCGCCGATGAGGAGGCCTGCGGGAACCTGCAGGGGATCCTGCGGGGCGCCGACCACGAGGAGCTTGCCGTCGATCCCCAGGCCTCCGATGACTGCGGTCATCGCGGCGCCGCTCGTGGCGGTGGCCAGGATCGCGCGCGCGCCGCCGAGGCGCGAAAGCTCAGCGGCCGGGTCCTGTGCTTGGCTGTCTATGTAAAGGCGCGCGCCGAGCTTGCGCACGAAAGGCTCCTTGTCGGCGCCTCGCGCGATCGCGACCGTGTCGAAGCCCATCTTGGAGGCGAACTGGACGCCGAGGTGGCCGAGCCCGCCCACCCCGAGAACGGCGACGAGATCGCCCGGCCGCGCTCCGCTGTTGCGCAGCGCCATGAACGTCGTCACTCCCGCGTCCATCAACGGCGCGGCCTCGACCGCCGAGAGACCCTCCGGGATCCGGGCGAGGGCGACCGCCGGCGCGA
>DASXTN010000120.1:0-1927 GCA_036505435.1 Thermoanaerobaculia bacterium
GCGACGATGTCCGGCGCGACGCCTTCCTGCCAGCGCGGATCGTTCAGGCGTTCCGGAAAGGAGTCCGCGGTGTACTCGGAAAGGAAGAGACCCTCGATCGTCGGGCACCAGAAGAGAGTCTGGTTCCTCTTTCGAAGCCCCTGAAGGATGTCCTCTGGATATCCCGGCTCGGTTGCCAGGCCGGTGTGCTCGAAGCTGTCGATGCCGTACTTGAGACCGAGTCGAATCTCCTCCTCGCGGTGTGCGTGCGCCACGACGGGCTTGCCCCCCTTGTGCGCGGTCTCGACCACCGTCCGGACCTCTTCTTCGGTCATCTGGTCCTGGTCGATCAACTTGATGACATCCACGCCCGCGTCGACGAGCTTCTGGACCTTCGCCTTCGCGTCGGCCGCGCCGTTGACGCCCCACCGAAACTCCTTCTCGTAGTCGAAGTACGGCTTGTGCTGGATGAAGGGGCCCGAAACGAAGAGCCGCGGGCCGGGGATCTCGCCCTTATCGATGCGCCTCTTGACGTGGAGGATGTCCTCGAGCGGAGCCCCGAGCTCGCGCGCGAACGTCACGCCGCTCGTGACCAGCTGCCGCGCGGCGGCGGGCATGATCTCGTCGCGGAAGCGCGGGCGGTAAGTCGTATCCCAGTGCTCATAGTCGCCGTGCCCGAGGATCATCAGATGGACGTGCATGTCGGCGAGCCCGGGCATCACCGTCATTCCGCGGGTGTCGATCGTGGTCACTCCGGAGGGGACGGCGATCTGCGACCGCGGCCCGAGCGCGGCGATGCGCTCTCCGGCAATCAGGATGACGCCGTCCTCGATTGGACGGCCCTCGTAGCCGTCGACGATCCGGCCGCCGACGAGGGCGAGGGTGACCTTCAGGGACGAAAGGTCCGCGGCGGACGCAAACGAGGAGAGCAGAAAAAGAATCGGCGGCAAAATCCGACGCATCGACCACCTCCCTACCCCTCTGTCATCCCGAGGCCCGCAGGACCGAGGGATCCCTCGCTTCGTTCGGGATGACAGTCAGTCTCCGGAGAGCTCATCTATCGTATTCCCGCCGAGTGAGCACCCCCCGAGTCGAAGTCACTCCTTCCGGAGAGCTTCTCGTTCGCGAGCGGGCTTCGCTTCTCGAACGCATCAGCTGGGCGCTCTACGACTTCTCCAACACGATTTTCTCGATGAACATCGCGACGCTGTACTTCCCGATCTGGATCGTGACGGAGCGAGGCGGGTCGGCGACGACCTGGTCGCTGGCGACGAGCGCCTCCTCGGCAGTCGTCCTCTTCGCGGCGCCCTATTTCGGGGCACGGTCGGACGTCTCGCGCCGGCGGAAGCCCTGGGTCGTCACGCTGACGCTCGTGTGCGTCGTCGCGACGGCGCTCCTCGCTGCAATCGCGAGCGCCCCGCTCGCACCAGAAACCGCGCTTTTTCTTCTCCTCGCGACGTTCGTGGCCGCGGACGTCGCGTACCAGCTCGCGCTCCCCTTCTACAACGCGATGATGCCGGAGCTGGTCCCAGAGGCGGAGCATGGCCGCCTCTCCGGACTCGGGACCGCGCTCGGCTACGTTGGGTCGATCGCAGGAGTCTTGCTCGTCGCGCCGTTCGTTTCCGGTCGGTGGGGAATCGGCGGCCCGGCCGGCCGTCCCGCGGCGTTCCTGCCGACGGCGGCGCTCTTCCTTTTCTTCTCCCTGCCGCTCTTTCTCTTCTGCCATGACCACGTCCCGCGGACCCGCTCGGAGCGGCCGCGGGTCCGCTTCCGCGAGATCGCAGCGAAGATCGCAGAGGCTTTTCGAGAGACACGGAAGTACCCGGGCCTGCGGCGGTTTCTCTTCGCTTCGTACCTGTACCAGGACGCGCTCGGCACGGCGATCGCGTTCATGGCGATCTACGCGGTCAAGGTGCTCGGTCTCGCGCGCGGAGAGGAGATACGGCTC
>DASXTN010000121.1:0-1644 GCA_036505435.1 Thermoanaerobaculia bacterium
GTGGCCGCGAAGGACCTCGTTCCAGGCGACGGCCGGGAGCATGTTCTCACGGGCTCTCTCGGAGGCGTCCCGCAGCCACCGTGCTTTCGAGGCCATCGGCAGGTTCAAGGCGAGATAGAGGAGAAGGAGTCCCAACAGGTCCGCGATTCCCGGGAGAAACGTCGAGAAGAGGAGGAGGACCGCAGCCTGCAACGCCCCGTCCAGAAATGCATCGCCGGCACCGATCGCCAGGGCGTTCACGGACAGATCGGGCACAGCGGCGCTCGCGGCTCGCGACGAGAAAACCTGAACGATCAGCAACGTGAGGAGACTCGTGACCAACAGGAACAGCGCGTAGGACGCGAGAATCCCGAGATAGCGGCCGAACAGGTACTCCGTCCGATGGATCGGCCTCGAAAGAATCATCTGCAGGGCGCCACTCGAAATGTCGCGCGAAACGGAGCCGGCGGCAATCACGAAGATCGCCCAGCTTGCCATCGCGAAACCGGATCCGGCTCCGCGGGAGGCGAGATTGAAGAGCTCGAGCATCGCAAGAACGGCGAGCGCCGCGACGAGGCCGACGGAGCCGAATCGCTGCCGCACGAAGCGGCGGATCATCTCGATCACGCTTCGGATCGCTCGGCAAACAGCTCTTCGAGCTCGGCCGAAATTCTCGCTTCGTAGACCGGGACGCCCGCATTCGCCACCGCTCGGATCGCGTGAGCCATCTCGTCGTCCGAGACGATGGCGAAGCGCAACGAGCCGTCCGGCTCCGCGTCCACCGTGAATCCCTCGCTCGAAAGCACGGCGCCGGCCTCGACAGCTCGCGCCGAGGGCACGCGCAGAAGCGCGCGCCGCCGGCTTGCGGACGCGCCGCGGAGCGTTTCGCTCTTGGTGAGTCGGCCCTCGGACAGGAAAACGATGCGGTCGCAGACCTTCTCCACCTCCGGAAGCTGATGCGAGTTCAGAACGATCGTCGCGCCGCGCGACTTCGCTTCGAGGATCCGCTCGCGCACGAGCGCGACGCCGCGGGGGTCGGTCCCCGAAGCGGGCTCGTCCAGGAAGAGGAGAGCCGGATCGCGCAGAAGCGCCTGCGCGAGCCCGATCCGCTGCAACATCCCGCGCGAATACGACCGCAGCCGTCGCTTCAACGCCTCCCGCTCAAGGCCGACTCGATCCGCCGCCCGGTCGATCTCGGCCGATGCCCGCGACGGGTCTCCGCCGGCGAGGCGCCAGTGGTGAGCGAGGAACGCGCGTCCCGGGAGCTCCCGGTCGAAGCCGAGCCGTTCGGGCAGATAGCCGGTGCGGGCGCGCACCGCGAGGTCGTCGGGGGCGCGCCCGTCTACGGTGATTCTGCCCGCCTCCGGGCGGAGAAACCCGAGGAGGCAGGTCAGAAGCGTGGTCTTGCCGGCGCCGTTCGGCCCGATCAGGCCGAGCGTCTCGCCCGAAGCGACCTGAAGGCTGACGCCGTCGAGCGCCCGCACGCGGCGGCCGAAGCGGCCGTAAGTTTTGGAAACGCCTTCGACGGCGATCATCTTCCATTCATCTTATGTGGTTCCGAACGCACGGCTTCTCGGGAATACATGCTAGATTTCGCGCGCTTTTGACCAGCCGCGAATGATCGAAGTCGAGAACCTCACCAAACGCTTCCCGACACAGGTCGCC
>DASXTN010000122.1:0-3042 GCA_036505435.1 Thermoanaerobaculia bacterium
CTGGTGTCCGAACTCGTGGATGGTGACGCTTTCCGGGCTCTGGACGTTCGTGGGAGCAATCCGATACGCCCCTCCGGTGATCAGGG
The DNA here is from genome assembly GCA_036505435.1 of Thermoanaerobaculia bacterium. Lineage (GTDB taxonomy): Bacteria > Acidobacteriota > Thermoanaerobaculia > UBA5066 > Gp7-AA6 > Gp7-AA6. Next base: position 87 of record DASXTN010000122.1, read on the forward strand.
TCGGGTATTCCATTCCGCCCGCGCCGCGCGCTCCCCACGGCGGATCGATGACCGAGAGCGTCGCGTACGGATAAGGCCCGAGAATCCGGCCATAGCCCGCGATCGCCGTTCGCGTCGCCTTGAGATACCGCGCCTCCTGCCCGCGATGCTCGGGCTGGAGAAAGAGGTGGATCTGTGTGTCCGCGACTCCCGGCTCGCGGAACACGTCTTCGATGACGAGGTAGTCGGGGTCCGCAGTCCATGCGAAGTCGTGAACGCTCTCCTGACGAAATCGGTACAGCACCCGGTCGCCGGGAAGATCGCGTTCCTCGACCCGAACTCCGGTCGCGCCGACCTTTCCCCGGTACAGCGCCGGCACGTCGATCGACACGTCGTAGTCGCCGAAGTCGGCGAAGAACTCGCTCGAGGCGTGGAACTGATGGCAGTTCCAGCCGTTCTCCTGCAAGACGGCGATTTTCGGGAACCACTGCGCCACCAGAAAGAAGTCGCCTTTCCACCCGGTTCGCGTGGAGACCCGCGGCAGGCGCGAGCGGAAGTCGATCGAAACGGAGATCGTTTCGCCGGGGCCGACCGGGCGCGGGAGCTGGACTTCGGCGACCGTTCGGTCGTGCGGGTTGCCGTCGTCCGGCGAGAGGTACGTCAGCGCCGCCAGCAGGTCGCTGCCGTCGGCGAGCATCATCCGCGTCAACTCGATCGAGCCCCAGGATTCCAGGAGGCGGTTCCCGCGATGCTCGCCGCCCGACTCCCGCCAGAACGTCGAGAGCGTGTTGCGGAACGCATTCAGGTAAAGATGAAACTGGAGCGTCGACGCGGCCTTCGTCGTCGTGTTCGTCCAGCTGAGGAGCTCCGTGCCGTCGACGATCTTCTTCTCGGCATCGAGCCGGCAGGAGATCTGGTACGACGCAATCGGCCGGGTGAGCGGCGCCCCTGCGAGAGGAGCGGCGGTGACGAGCGAGAGAAGCGCGGGCAGTGCGTTTTCGGCGAAAGCGAGAAGCGAGCTTCTCCCCTTTGCCCGCGACATCCGGCAGACTGTAGCATGGCGCGCGATGAGAAAAGCCGCTCTCGAAGCGGGTTCGGCGCGCCCATCGACGGCGGATTCCGAGACGTCGCGACGGGCCGAAGAGCTCCGCAACGAGATCCTTCGGCACGAGCGGCTCTACTACGTCGACGGACGCCCCGAGATCACCGACGCCGAGTTCGATCGACTTCTGTCGGAGCTCGCGGATCTGGAGAAGCGGCATCCCGAGCTCGCGACGAGAGACTCTCCGACGCGCCGCGTCGGCGGCGAGCCGGCGGAGGGCTTCGCGACCGTCGAGCACGCGCTCCCGATGCTGTCGCTCGAGAATGCGTACTCCTGGGAAGAGGCGGAAGCCTGGCGGGCGCGGCTCGTTCGAGCGCTCGGCCAAGAGCCTTCGGGTTACGTCGCGGAGCTGAAGATCGACGGCCTGTCGGTCTCCGTCCGGTACGAGAACGGTGTGCTCGCACGGGGCGCGACTCGCGGCGACGGCTTCCGGGGGGAGGACGTCACCGACAACGTTCGGACGATCCGCTCGATCCCCCTTCGAATTCCCGAGACGACGCCGCTCGAAGCGCGCGGGGAGGTCTTCTATCCTCGCACCGCCTTTCGTCGATTGAATGCAGCGCGAGAGTCGGCCGGTGACCCGCTCTTCGCGAACCCGCGAAACGCCGCCGCAGGCACGATCCGGCTCCTCGACTCGCGGGTGACGGCGCGGCGGGGGCTCTCCGCGTGGTGCTATTCGATCGTCGAGGGCACGCAGCTCCCGGTCACTCAGGCGGAGACTCTCGAGCGTCTGAGATCTCTCGGTCTTCCGACGCACCCCCACTGGAGCCGTTGCGCGACCTTCGAAGAAGTTCGTGAGTTCGTCGATCGCTGGCACGCGGCCCGCGCGGAGCTCGACTTCGAGACCGACGGCGTGGTGATCAAGGTCGACGACCGCCGTCTCCAGGCGGAGCTCGGCTCGACCGCCAAGTCGCCCCGCTGGGCGCTCGCGTACAAGTACCCGCCGGAAGAGGCGACGACCGTCGTGCGGGGAATCTCGGTCCAGGTCGGCCGCACCGGTGTCCTGACGCCGGTGGCGCACTTCGATCCGATCGTCCTCGCGGGGACGACCGTGAAGCGCGCCACCCTGCACAACTACGAAGACCTCGCGCGAAAGGACGTGCGGGTAGGCGACACCGTGATCGTCGACAAGGGGGGCGAGATCATCCCGAGGGTCATCCGCGTCGTTCTCGAGAAGCGACCGGCCGGGAGCATTCCCTTCGCGACGCCGGAGCGCTGCCCGGTCTGCGACGATCCCGTCGTGCGCGAACCGGGCGAGGTCGCGGCGCGCTGCGTCAACCCGGCCTGTCCTGCCGTCGTTCGGGAGGCTCTGCGGCACTTCTGCTCGCGCCGAGCCATGAAGATCGAAGGTTTGGGGGAGAAGCTCGTCGACCAGCTCATCCGCGAGGGACTTCTCTCAGACGTTGCCTCGATCTACGACCTCGAGACCAAAGATCTTGCCGACCTCGAGCGGTGGGGCGAAAAATCGGCGGCGAACCTCGCCGCCGAGATCGAGCGGTCGAAGGAGAACGATCTCTCCCGCTTGCTCTTCGCTCTGGGCATCCGACACGTCGGTGAAAAGGCCGCCGCGACGCTCGCCCGCCGCTTCGGATCGCTCGACGCCCTCGCGGGGGCGAGTGAGGAGGAGCTCCAGTCGGTCGAGGAAGTCGGGCCGAACACGGCGGCGGCGATCGCCGCCTGGTTCTCGCATCCGCGCCACCAGGAGCTCGTCGAGAAGCTCCGCCGTCATGGAGTCAATTTCGTTTCGCGTGAGCGCGTATCCCGCGGTGACGGTCCGCTCACGGGCCGAACGGTCGTGATCACCGGCGTGCTGCCGGGAATTGCCCGGGAGGAGGCCGCCCGGCGGCTCGAAGCGGCCGGCGCAAAGGTCTCGGG
>DASXTN010000123.1:0-2880 GCA_036505435.1 Thermoanaerobaculia bacterium
AGAAATGCGCCGCGTCCTCGCGCCCGGCGGCCGCGCGGTCGTGCTGGACTTCGGAAAGCCGGACAACCCGATCGCGTCCGCGCTTTATAGCGGGTACCTTCGCACGATGATGCCGGCCGTCGGCTGGATCTTCCACGGCGACCCGGAGACGTATCTGTACATCCCGGACTCGCTCGAGGGCTATCCCGCGCAGCGCGGGGTCGAGACGATGATGCGCGAGGCGGGCTTCGCGAACGTCCGGTACGAAAACCGGCTGCTCGGAACGATGGGACTGAACGTGGGAGAAGCGCCATGAAATACGCTGTCATCCTGAGGCCGAAGGCCGAGGGACCCCGGTGATCGGAAGAGATCCCTCGCTGCGCTCGGGATGACAGATGGCGCACCAGTACATCTTCACGATGGTCAACCTGCGAAAGGTCGTGCCGCCGCAGCGGGAGATCCTCCGGGGCATCTGGTTGTCCTTCCTGCCGGGAGCGAAGATCGGAGTTCTCGGCGCGAACGGCGCGGGCAAGTCCACGCTGCTCCGGATCATGGCGGGTGTCGACAGGGACTTCGCGGGCGAGGCATTCCCGGCCGAAGGCACGCGCATCGCCTACCTCTCCCAGGATCCGCGCCTCGATCCCTCGAAAAACGTGCTCGGCAACGTCGAGGAAGGCGTCGCCGCGACTCGGGCTCTTCTCGCCCGCTTCGACGAGTTGAACGAGAAGCTCGCCTCCGACCTCTCAGAGGCGGAGAGCGACCGCGTGATGGCGGAGTACCAGCGGGTCCAGGACGCGATCGAAGCGTCGAATGCGTGGGAGCTCGACCGGCAGCTCGAAATTGCGATGGACGCGCTGCGCGTGCCGCCGGGCGACGCCGACGTGACGAAGATCTCGGGCGGAGAGCGCCGGCGGGTCGCCCTCTGCAAAGTGCTCCTCGAGCGCCCGGACCTGCTTCTTTTGGACGAGCCGACGAACCACCTCGACGCGGAGTCGGTCGCTTGGCTGGAGCGGCACCTCGCCGAATTCTCCGGCACCGTCGTCGCGGTCACCCACGACCGCTACTTCCTCGACAATGTCGCCGGCTGGATCCTCGAGCTCGACCGCGGCGCCGGGATTCCCTGGCAAGGAAACTACTCGAGCTGGCTCGCTCAGAAGGAAGCGCGCCTGGCGGTCGAAGAAAGGCAGGAATCCGCCCGCCGCCGCTCGCTGCAGCGGGAGCTCGAGTGGGTGAACATGGCCCCGCGCGCCCGCCACGCGAAGGGCAAGGCGCGGATCGAGCGCTACGAGTCGCTCCTCGCCGAAGGCGGACCGGAAGCGCGGATCGAGACGCGCGAGATCTACATTCCGCCCGGGCCGCGACTGGGCGACGTGGTCGTCCGCGCGGACGGTGTACGCAAGGGATACGGGGACCGGCTCCTCATGGAAGACCTTTCGTTCGACCTGCCGCGCGGCGGCATCGTCGGCGTCATCGGACCGAACGGGGCGGGCAAGACGACGCTCTTCAAGATGATCGTCGGACTCGAGAATCCCGACGGCGGGCGGCTCACGATCGGCGAGACGGTGGTCCTCTCCTACGTCGATCAGGACCGCGACCGGCCCAACCCGGCAAAGACGGTCTTCGAGGAGATCTCCGGTGGAGCGGACAAGGTCGTCCTCGGCAAGCGCGAAATCCCGGCGCGCGCGTACGTTGCGATGTACAACTTCAAGGGACCCGATCAACAGAAGAAGGTCGCCGATCTCTCCGGCGGCGAAATGAATCGCCTGCATCTCGCGCGAACTTTGAAGCGGGGCGGCAACCTCCTGCTGTTAGACGAGCCGACGAATGATCTGGACGTCGATACCCTGCGCGCTCTCGAAGAGGCCCTCGTCCTATTCGGCGGCTGCGCCGTCGTGATCAGCCACGACCGGTGGTTCCTGGACCGGATCGCGACGCACATCCTCGCCTTCGAGGGCGACAGTCGGACGGTCTGGTTCGAAGGGAACTACCAGGAATACGAGGCGGACCGGAGGCGGCGCCTCGGCCTCGAAGCCGAGACCCCGCACCGGATCAAGTACAAGCGGTTGGCGGTCGGGTGATGCGCGGCTAGCGCCGGCTGACCAGAACGAGACCGGTCCCGACCAGGGCAGCCAGCGCGACCATGTGCCCCAAACGGAAGCGGCGGCGCTTGACCGGGGGCTCACCCAGGCTCGATGCCCACTCGTTGGCGACCTGGAGGCCCTTCCTTAGAAGAACGTCGACGAAGTCAGTCCCTTCGCGGCGAGCCTCGTCGTAGAGACGCCGGCCGCGAGCGACTGCTTCTTCTTTCAGGTCGTCGACGCTCGCGCGGGTCTTCTTCAGATTCTCTTTCAGCGTATCTTCCGACTCGCCGACGTAGTCGTCGGCGGTCAATTTCCGCTTGCGAAGGCTTTCCAGGGCGATCGGGATCGCGAAACGGGTCACGAGCGGAATGACCACGGGGCCGAGAGCCCGCATCGTCTGACGGGAAAGGCGGCTTCGAGACATGATGTACTCCTCCATAGGGTTTTAGAGCAGATTCCGTGCCGGGCCCGAGTCGGAAACAATAGCGCCGTGTGCAGCTTTTTCGCCGTTCTTCTCGCTCTTTCGTTTGCGTCCGGCGCGCAACCGATGCGCTCCGGCGTCGAGGCCGTCGTCCTCGGGATCGCGCAGGACGGCGGCGTGCCGCATCTGGGCTGCCGCCAGGAACTGTGCGTCCGAGCGCGCCGCGATCCCTCGAAGCGGCGGTTGGTCGCTTCGCTCGGGCTCGTCGACCAGGGCGCCGGGCGTCGGTTCATCGTGGACGCGACGACGAATTTTCCCGAGCAGGTCGATCGGCTGGGCGGTCTTCCCGACGCGATTCTCCTGACGCATGCGCACATCGGCCACTACCTGGGTCTCGCG
>DASXTN010000124.1:0-3111 GCA_036505435.1 Thermoanaerobaculia bacterium
TGTCCGAGACCGACAGTCGCGTCTTCTCGAGGAGCCTGGCGATCGCGCCGCCGGGAGCCGTCGTGAACCACTCCGGCGCCTGGGCGACTCCGTCGTATGCCACGATGCGTGCGACCGGCTTCACCGCGTGCCGTGCCGCCCAGTCCCCCGATGCGACGACCAGCGCCGCGGCTCCATCGTCGATCTTCGACGAATTCCCGGCGGTTACCGTGCCATCCTCCTGAAATGTGGGCTTCAACGTGGCGATCTTTTCGAGCGGTGCCGCGAACGGCTCCTCATCGGTGTCCACGATCGCGGGAGCGGAACCCCCCCCCTTCTTCGCCGGGACCTCGACGGGCGCGATCTCTTCCGCCGCGAGCCCGGACTTCGTGGCCTCCTGCGCCCGCCGGTACGACTCGAGCGCGTAGGCGTCCTGCTCTTCCCGGGAGAACGAGTACTTCGAGACGCACATCTCCGCGCAGCCGCCCATGTGGATGTCGCTGTAGGGGTCCCAGAGCCCGTCCTTGATCATCGAGTCGATCAGCGCGGCATTGCCCATGCGGTAGCCGGTCCGACCGCGCTCCAACAGGTACGGAGCGTTCGACATGGATTCCATCCCCCCGGCGACGGCGACCTCGTACTCGCCGGCGCGGATCGCGTTGGAGGCATCCATGACTGCGCGCATTCCGGAGCCGCAGACCTTCGACACTCCGACACAGGGGACCGAATTCGGGATCCCCGCGCCGAGCGCAGCCTGCCGCGCGGGCGCCTGCCCGATCCCTGCGGAGAGCACGTTGCCCATCAGAACCTGCTCGACCTCGTCGGGACGAATTCCCGCGCGCTCGAGCGCCGCGCGGATCGCCGTGGACCCGAGGGCGGGCGCCGTTAGGGCGGAAAGTTTGCCGAGAAAGGAGCCGATGGGCGTCCGCGCGGCCGAAAGGATGACGACGTCTTTCACGCAGGGATTCTAACGTTCCATACCACCTGTCATTCCGAGGCGCGAAGCGCCGAGGAATCTCGCTGTGCTAGACGAGATCCCTCGCTTCGCTCGGGATAACAGTAAGGAATGCCTCGGAATGACAGAGGGTCGGTTACTCTTTCTCCGTGCCCCGCGTGCTCGCAGTTGATTTCGGTGAGAAGCGCATCGGGCTCGCCACGGCAGACACGACCGCCGGGCTCGCGACCCCGCGCCGGACGCTTTCCCGGTCGACCGACGACGCCGTGGTCGCCGCGATCGCGCGCTTCTGCCGCGACGAGGAAATCGGAATGCTCCTCATCGGAATCCCGCGCTCGCCCGATGGTGAGGAAAGCGCCTACGCTTCCCGGATTCGCTCGTTCGGCGAGAAGCTCGCGCGTGCGACGTCACTCCCGATCGAGCTGCACGAGGAGACTCTGACCTCGGATGAAGCGGCCCGCCGTCTGCGCGGGCGCCGCTCCCGGAGCGGTGTCGACGCCGAAGCGGCCGCGGTGCTCCTCGAAGACTGGCTCGCCCATCGCGGACGCGAGACCGCGTGAGCGCCGCCCGTCGTCTTCTGCGCCTCGGACTTCTCGTCCTCCTTTTTCTCGCCCTGCTCGCCTTCTACTTCCAGTACCGGATGGAGCACCCTCCGGTGTCGCGATCGCCGGCCGGCGAAGTCATCGTGGAGATCCCGCCCGGCACGTCCACTTCGGAGCTCTTCCGTCGCCTCGACGCCGCCGGAGTCGTCGAGGATGCCCGCCTGGCGGAGATCTACTACCGGTTGTACCGCCGCAAGACCCCGCTCCAGGCGGGCGAGTACCGGTTCGGCCGTCCGATGGCCGTCGATGAGGTCATCAACATGCTCGGTCGTGGCGACGTCGTGCGGCACGCGATCGTCGTGCCGGAGGGGCTCACGACGGACGAGACCTTCGAGGCCTTCTGGAAGCAGGGGGTCGGCGGACCGGAGGCGTTCAAAGCGGCTCTCGTCCAGACGGAGCTCGTCCCGGGCTTGACGAACGGTGTCACGGATCTGGAAGGCTTTCTCTTTCCCGACACCTACGTCGTGACGCGCTCGACTTCCGCGAGCCAGATCGTCGACCGGATGATCGCCAACTTCCGCGAGCACTTCACTCCGGAGCTCCAGCGCCGTGCGAGCGCCCTCGGTTTGACGACGCGTCAGGCCGTGACCCTTGCTTCGATCATCCAGAAGGAGAGCGCGATCAAGACGGAAGGACCGCTCATCGCCGGCGTCTACTGGAACCGGATGCGCCGCGGTATGCGCCTCCAGGCGGATCCCACGATCATCTTCGCATTGAAGCGAGACCGCCGGTGGAACGGGATCCTCTATCGCTCTGAATACGACTACGAATCGCCGTACAACACGTACCTGCACGAGGGGCTGCCGCCGGGACCGATCTGCAATCCCGGGCTCGACGCGCTTGCCGCCGCTGTCGCGCCGGCGCGAACGAGCTACCTCTACTTCGTGGCAGACCCGTCGACCGGACGGCACTCGTTCTCGACGAGCTTCGAGGACCATCTCCTCGCGATCGCGATAGCGCACCGCGCTCGCGGAGAGACGCCGGTGCCATTCGGGCCGCCGGTGCCGCCTGTCACGGAAACCCCCAAAGAAGCGGAAAAAGGCTCCGGCGGGGATTAGCTTCTATGCTGACCGCTGATCGCTATTTCTCGTAGACGATCGACTTGATCCTCGGAAACTTCGTCCGCAGGTAGTCCTCCATCACTTTGTCCTCGACCCAGCTGATCTGTGTCCCGTCGACGAAATAGGTCGGCGTCGAATTGACCCCGAGTCGATAACCCTCTTCCATGTCGCGGCGAACGCGGTCGAAGCTCTCGTCGCGGAGATAACAGCCGAGAAAGTCGGAGCGCGACACGCCCTCCCCTTCCGCGGACGTGACCGCGAGCTCGTCGACCGCCGCAACGGAAAGGTTCTCCTGACGGCTGTACGCGAGGTCTTTGAAGCGGAACAGCGCCGCCGGGCTGGCGAGCCGGAAGAGACAGTCGCCCGCCGACGCGGCCTTCATCGCCCAGGGATGGTTCGACCAGAGCGGAAAGAACTTGTAGTGCCGCCGTACGTTCACGATTCCCTGGTTCGCCGCCAGAAGCTTGTCGAGCTGCCGTCCTCGGAACCGGCAGTAGCTGCACTCCATGTCCGC
>DASXTN010000125.1:0-5383 GCA_036505435.1 Thermoanaerobaculia bacterium
TATTTCCGCCCAGAATGCGCTGGAGAAGGCCGATGGGCCGGCTCCGGATGGCCACGGAGCGGCCGCGGTGGTCCCTCGGCCTTAAATCATTCGGCAAAAGCAGTGTATCTCCTTAGAAAGAACGGGAAAAGATGAACCTCACGAAAAGGCAGAAGGAGATCCTGGACTTCATTCGGGAGTATCGCGATAGCAACGGAATCTCGCCGACTCAGCGCGAAATCCGCGAGCGCTTCCACCTCTCTTCATTCGGCACGGTCCAGAAGCACCTGAAGCGCCTGGAGGAGAAGGGGGCACTGTCGCGGGAGTGGAACCGCAGCCGCGGCATTTCCCCGGCCGAGCCGAAGTCGACGGCACGCGAGGTCCCGCTTCTGGGCGCCGTCGCCGCCGGGCGGCCGATCGAGCCCTTTCCCGACTCAGAGACGATCGAGGTGCCCTCCACGCTCCTGGGACGGGGAGAGCATTTCGTTCTGAGGGTGCGTGGGGACTCGATGGTGGACGACGGGATCCGCGACGGCGATTACGTCGTGGTTTCCAAGCGGTCGTCGGCGCAGAACGGGCAGACTGTGGTCGCGCTCGTGCGCGGGGAAGCGACCTTGAAGCGCTACTACGCGGAGGGAGCGCGGGTCCGACTTCAGCCGGCGAACGCCTCCATGAAGGCCCTGACCGTCGACGCTCGTGACGTGACGGTTCAGGGAGTCGTGACGGGGCTGATTAGAAATTATTGAGAGGTTGCTCTCTAGGCAGGACCAACGAAGCCGGCTCCTCGGTTTGCTAAAATCAGGTTTCTAACCGGCGACGTACCCAAGTGGTTAAGGGAGAGGTCTGCAAAACCTTTATTCGGCGGTTCGAATCCGCCCGTCGCCTCCACTCGAGCAACCGAAGCCGATAAGCGGCCCTGCCCTCCGAGCCGGAGTGGCGAAATTGGGTAGACGCACGGGACTTAAAATCCCGGGGGTCGAAAGGCCCGTGCCGGTTCGACTCCGGCCTCCGGCACCATCCGATTCTTCGAGGAAACGATGAACGGGGTCGCCATCGAAACGCTGTCGGATTTTCAGCGTCGCGTCGGGTACGAGTTCCGTGACTTCGCTCTGCTCGAACGGGCGCTCACGCACAAGTCCTTCACCAACGAGCATCGAGAAAGCCGCTCTCCGAACAACGAACGGCTGGAGTTCCTGGGCGACGCCGTACTCGGTTTCGTCATCGGAGAGCTCATCTATCGTTTCTTTCCCGACCTTCAGGAGGGAGCGCTCTCGAAAATCAAAGCGCACCTGGTTTCGTCGACGACGCTCGCCGCGAAGGCGCGCGACCTGGGCATCGGCAGATTCCTTCGATTGGGCGCGGGCGAGGCTCGCTCGGGGGGAGCGGAGAAGCTCTCGCTCGTCGCCGATGCCTTCGAGGCGTTGATCGCGGCGATGTACATGGACGGCGGACTGCAGGCCGCATCCGACTTCATCCGACGGGTCTTCGGCCCCGAGATCGCCGGAATCGACGTCGGGGATCTTTCCTTCCATGACTACAAGACGGCTCTCCAGGAAACGGCTCAGGCGCTCGGCTTGCCCCTTCCCGAATACCGCGTCGTGGACGAGTTCGGCCCGGACCACGAGAAAGCGTTCGTCGTCGAGCTCTCCTGGGACGGGGCGGCGTTCTCCTACGGCCGCGGGTCTTCCAAGCGCGACGCGCAGAGGAAGGCCGCCAAGGAAGCGTTGAAGAAGCTCGGACGGCTGCCGGCTTAGCGCGCTTTCGGGGCTCCGCTAAGGAGCCTTCGCCAGCCTCTCCAGGAACCGGTCCGCGTCCTCGAAGCCGACCAGACGCAGCTCCTGCCTTTCGTTCCCGTTCTGGTCGAGAAAGATCACCGTCGGCACTCCCAGGATTCCGAATTTCTCGGCGAGCGCAATCGACTCGGGCGACGAGATCTTCGTCATGTCCGCTTTGAGAAGCGCGCGCCGGCCGAGCGCGTCCCGCACACGCGGGTCTCTGAAGGTCTTCTTCTCGAGCTCCAGGCACGGCAGACACCACTCGGCGGAGAAATCGATGATCGCAGGTCTCCCGGCACCGATCGCCTCCGCCGCGTAGGGCTGCCAGCCGCGGAGCTCGTGGGGCACGAAGAAGATCGCAATCGCCGCCAGGACCGCGGCCGCTCCGGCGCGGACAGGCCACTTGAGGCCGAGCCGCGTCACGAGAATGGCGATTGCGCCGACGGCGAGCACAACCGGAAGAAGCCACTTGCTGAACGGTGCGGGCAGGACGCTGCGCAGAAAATAAGCCGCCATGGCGAGGAGCACCCATCCGAAAATCCTCTTGACTCCTTCCATCCACTCGCCGGCGCGGGGAAGTCGGGACAGGCGACCGGAGTAGGCGGCGAGGAACAGATAGGGGAGACCGAGCCCGAGCGAGAGCGTGAAGAAGAGGAGAAAGCCCAGGAACGGATCCTGGCGGGCGGCAACGAACGCGAGAAGCCCGACGATGAATCCGCCGATGCACGGGGCGGCCACCACCCCGACGAAGAGTCCCATTCCGAACGCGCCGGCGATGCCCGCGCGCGCGCCCGCACGATTCATGAGCGCCGTCGGCATCCGGATCTCCCAGACCCCGAACATCGAGAGCGCCATTGCGACGAGCGCGAGAGCGATTGCGGAAAGCACCCACGGGTTCTGGAGAAGTGAGCCGAAGAGCCGGCCCGAGAGCGCCGCGGCCACGCCCAGGATCGAGTACATGGTTGCCATCCCGAGCACGTAGAGGCCCGCGAGACCGAAGAGGCGCCCGCGTGATCCCTCCGACTGGCCGCCGAAATAGCCAACGGTCAATGGGATCACTGGGTAAACGCACGGCGTCAGGTTCAGCGCGAGGCCGCCCGCGAAGATCGAGAGAAGCACCAGCAGGAGACCCCGCCGCTCGAGCATGTCGCCGAAGTCTTTCGACGCTCCGGCTGCGGCGGTCCCACGCGTCTCGCGAGCCGCCGAAAGAGGCACGGCCGAAGCCCCTGCGGCTCCACCCGCTGCCCCCGCCGTCGCTTCGGTCTTGAAGGCAACCGACGCCGGAGCGAGGCAGCGGGTGTCATTGCACGCCTGGTACTCGATACGGCCGGACAGTGCAGGAACGGGACCGGGCGGTTCCAAACGAAGAGGCACCTCGATCGTAAAGGAGCCCTCGTAGACGGAAAGTGGTGATTCCGAGAACGCGAACTTCTTTTGCACGCCTTCGGGATAGCGCGGGTCACCGAACCGCACCCCCGGGGCCGGGTCGAGCCGCGCCTCGGTCGCGACGAGGTAGTCCTCCGAGGGATGACGGCTGTTGACGTGCCAACCCGACGCGAGTGTTGCGTCGAGACGAAGCACCGCCTCGCCCGACGAGCGGGTCTCCATGCGCGGAGCGACCTTGAGGAGGCTCGCCGGCTCGGGCGAGCCCCGCGGGTCCGGCGGCTCCCCCGCGAGGGGCGGGGCAATTGCCGCGGCGAGGAGCGCCGCGCCGAGCCACTTCATGGCTTCGAGGTGCGCTCCTCCAGCTGCTGAACGAGCTCCTTGACGCGTTCGATGTGCGGCGACGTCGGATGATCCTTTTGAAACTTTCGGAAGAGAGCGAGCGCCTCCGCGGGCCGGTTCTCGGCGAGCGGGATTTGGGCGCGGAACAGCTCCGCCCGCTCCCGCCGCTGCCGATCCTTGGTCGTCGCGAGGAGCTGCTCGATCGTACTGCGGGAGGCGGAGGGCACGGAGAGCTCGAGCTCGACTGCAGCTTTGAGTTCGAGGGCATCTTCCCGCTGTTTCACGGTGGCGTCCGGGGCAGCGAGGACCCGCTTCAAGCGGGAGAGCGCTGACTGGGGATCGAGCCGTTGATAGAGCTCGTTTCCGGTCTCGAGCGCTTCCTTCGCAGAAAGCTTCCCGATCGACTGGGAATCGACCCGACGTGCGAACTCTCGGTATTTTTCCAGATCCGCGTTCACGTGCCGAAAGAAGTCCCCCTGGTTCAAGAACCCTTGCATGAGAAAAACCAGGCGCCCGTTCGCGGTCGTGATCAGGATGGCGGGTGCATCGTCAATGTGATACTTCTGCGCGATTTCCTTTCCCTCGCTCGAGACGAGCTCGAGTTTCACCGGCACCATCGAGGCGAGCAGTGCCCCGAAGTCGGCGGCCGGATAGAGAAGAGAGTCCATGCGCTGACAGTTGCCGCACTCCTCTTTCGTGAACTCGAAGAAGACGAACTTTTCCTCGCGCGCGGCCCGGTCCTGAGCCAGGTCGGCGCTGCTCGCCCACGGGACCTTGCCGGCGCCCGGCGGAACGGAGACCTCGGGGGCGGGCGCAGCGAGTGCTTTCGCCGGGGGCATCGACTGCGGAGTGAGGGAAGGGGCGGGCTGATGCGACGGCAGGCCCAGGGCCGCGATGAGGATCGCCGGAAGAACAGAGCTCAATCGAACCTCCCGAATACGACGCTGCCTCGGAAACGGGACGACCGCGGCGTGAATTCCCCTCGGGCATGGGGAATGTGGTGCCCAGGGACGGAATTGAACCGCCGACACAGGGATTTTCAGTCCCTTGCTCTACCAACTGAGCTACCTGGGCAGTGAGACTGCCGGAAGACCGGGCCGCGAAGTGTAACGAAAAGAGGCCGCCTCCCGCAACGTCGACGAGGCGTCGAGCACGCCATGTCGTGACACTAAGATTGACCGGTGATTCTCAAAGTGGCAAAGCTCGGAGCGGCGGCGCTCCGGACTCTCTCGCGAGAAGTCGATCCGAAGGCGGTGTCGCGGGCCGACTACGAGCCCTTCCTGACCGACCTCGAACAGACGATGCGCGAGTACGACGGCACGGGGATCGCCGCGCCACAGGTCTTCACGCCTCTCCGGATCTTCCTCTACGAGGTGAACCCGGAGACGCGAAAGCGCAAGGAGAAGAGCGTCCCGCTGACGGCTCTCTTCAATGCGACCTACGAACCGGTCGGATCGAGCGAGGAGGAGGACTCGGAGGGTTGTCTTTCGGTCCCGTTTCTCTGGGGCGGGGTCGTGCCTCGCTGGGAGACGGTCCGGGTACATGCCCTCGACCGCGCGGGCAAGCCCGTCTCCTTCGAGGCTTCGGGCTACCACGCGCGCGTGCTGCAGCATGAGATCGATCATCTGGACGGGCTCGTCTATTTGGACCGCATGCCCGACATGAAGTCGCTCGCGTACACCGTGAAATTCGGCTGACCGCGGCGGCCTAGCCGCCGCAGGGTCAGCCGAATCCCGAGCGCGCAGCGCGAGGGATCTCTCCCCGAAACGAGCAAGAGATTCCTCGCTGCGCTCGGAATGGCAAGCCGAAAACTTCTTGTGAAAAGTTTCACAAGAAGCGCTTCTTGTGAAAGAATCCCCGCGCCATGCCGCTCTTCGGTCAGGGCAAAAAGTTGCCCGCATTCG
>DASXTN010000126.1:0-2069 GCA_036505435.1 Thermoanaerobaculia bacterium
CTCGACGGGGCGGACCGCGCGCGGCAGAGGAGAAGTGCAGAAAGCGTTCACCGAGCAGTGGGCCGGCATCTACAAGGGAACGAGGCTCGCCCACACGATCACGAGCGTCCACTTCGTCAAGAGCGACGTGGCGATCGCCGATGGGGCCTTCGACATCAGCGGAATGAAGGACGCCACGGGCAAGGCGCTCTCCTCCCGCAGCGGTCTCTCGACGATCGTCGCGGTGAAGAAAGGGGAACGCTGGTATGTCGCGGCGCTGCGGGGCATGGTCCCCTCGGTGCCGCCGGGCAGCCCGGGGAGGTAGGGATAAAACGGTTGTTGCCGCTCGCCGGGCTATTGGCGCCGATTCTGTCGGGCTGCGCGTCGCACGAGGACGCGTCCCCCGCGGCCGTCCATCGTTAAACCCTTAGATCCGATGCTCCGCTGCAAGGGGATCGAGGCCGAGGAGCCCGAACGCTGCCTCTTTCGGATCATGGAGGAAGAGCAGCCGGCGACCCTCGAAAACCTTCACCGCGTGGCCAAGATCGCCGACATCTTGCTGCGCGAGAACGGGCTCGCCGGAGAGTTCGCGATCGCCGGGGCGGGCCTTCTCACACTCGAGCTTTCGGAGGAGAAGCGAACCTTCTTTCACAACGGGATCGTCTTCGCCGCGCTCGACGCCTTCAACGATCCCGTCAAGAATCCGACTCTGACGCTCCGCGCCGACGACGGCGTCGAGTAGAGGTCTCTTACTCCTGCGCCGCGAGGCGGCTCAGGTGCGCGTAGAGAGAGTCGTAGAGAAACGAGGCGCGCTCCAGGATCTCCGCGTCCTTGTGAGGGTATCGTGCTCCAGGCGCGTCGAAGCCGACGGCATCGTCCCGATCCTGAATGACGGCCACCTCCGCCGGCTCGACGAAGAGGATCTCGGCATCGGCGTCGAGAAACCGGCGAATGAGCCAGCCGGTCGCGGTCCGGTCGACGTGAATGCGCTTTCGAGTGACCCACTTCATGGTCGATCCTCCCGGGAAATCGGTGTCGGTCGGCGGCAGAATGAGAGCAACAAGTAGGGTCAGGTCTTCATTTTCCAGATCGCGTATCTCTTCCACAGGGCGGCCTAAGGACGAACCTCGAAGGTCGCGGCGTTCGAGGTGGTTCGGTCGGGGTTGACGACGCGCAACTCCAGTCGCTTCGGCTTTGAATAGAGTTCCGTCGGGACGACCGCCGTGATCCAGCCCGCGTTTCCGAAGGTCGTTGCGAGGGGGCGTCCGTCGAGAATTGCAACCGCCCCCCTTCGGAAGCCGCTCCCCTGAATCGAGATCGTGGACTCGCCGTTCGGCTGTGTCAGAAAGCCCACGCCCGCGACCGTCCCCGGTGGATCGACGGCTGCAACGACAGGCGGCCCGCGATGCACACAGATCTCTGCATAGATGTCGTCGTCGTCCAGAGCGAGCCTCCGTACGTCCAGGCCTTCTGCCGAAGCGAGCCTGGGAATGCCCGTCTCGAGCTCGAAGCGCTGCTCCGCCGCAAGCTTCTTCCAGGGAGGCCCATAGACGTTTTGATAGACGGAGAAAGCCGTCTCGCAATCGGAATTCTTGCTCCAGGTCGCCGCGAGCTCGGCGTAGAGCGCGGGGCTCCGGAAATCCAACTTCCACCAGCGTCGATGGGCGACGACTATCAGCCTCCGGGAACCGTTCGTCAACTCGTACCGCTCGACATACCGGTCCGTCGGCTCGTGTCCCGCGTAGCGCCACTCCCAGCCGTAGTACTCCATCATGAGAGCGATGAGGTTGAGCTGGTCGAGGTGCACGGTCCTGACCTGAGCTAGGTGGTCGCGAAAGATTCCCCTCCTTGCCTCGAACGGCTCGAATCGCGGGACGAAGTAGGCATCGCGATTCACTGCGACGTCTGCGCCGATGATCCCAATGGTCAGAGCGGCGAAGACAACCCGCGCCTTCGTCCCGACGGCCCGCACCAGACGGTCGAGCGCCACGAATCCGGAGAGCAAGGCAAAGAGAAAGAGCAGGAACTGGTGCCGCATCGATCCCCCGAAGGGATACCGACCCGCAATTCCCAGGACGATCCCGAGGACA
>DASXTN010000127.1:0-3446 GCA_036505435.1 Thermoanaerobaculia bacterium
GCCGGCTGTTACACTGATTTCTCGGAGGAGTGGCCGAGTGGTTTAAGGCGGCGGTCTTGAAAACCGCTGTACCGAAAGGTACCGGGAGTTCGAATCTCTCCTCCTCCGCCACTCGAAGCCGACAGCCGGGATTCACACCCCTCCCCGCTTGAAGCCCGAGACCGAAGCTCGAACCGAGAGCCGTCTCGGCCACGATGGAGGAACCGACCCAGAGTCGGGTAAATAGTTGGACAAACAATCCGGTGTCGGCTACTCTGTGGACAAAAGTACCGGAGTAATCCAGCGATCTCACGTTTTTCGACAATCTCGGACGCCTCACGTGGCAGGCGGCGGTCTGCCGCGCGGGCGGCGCTGTCGCTTGTAATCGGCCTGTTGCTGGCATCTTCCCTCCGCGCCGATGCGGACTTCCGCCAGTGCGCAGAGAACGAGACGAACGGCCCGGTGACGGGCCTCGGGAATTGCCATTGGATCGGGTCGATCCTTCAATCGAGCAACTCCCTCTACGTGGAAGGCATGTCGGTGCCTCAGCAGGCGGTTTTTACCGGCATCGCTCCGACCGGCGGGAACGTTCACACCCTGACGTTCGAAGTCGATTTCACCAAGGGCGGTGAGCACGGCTATGACTGGCTGACCTCCTACGCACAGGCAGTCGCGTCGGCGGCGACCGCGGGGATCACGCTGACGTTGAATCCTTGCGGCCCCGAGCTTCCGGCAAGCCTCGTCGGCACATGCAACTCGCTGCGTGGTGGTGCGAACATGGTCGACGTCACGGTTCCCGACGATCCGTTCATCAGCAGCGACGGATCGACACAGTCCCGGATCAACGGCTACGAATCGATCTACGGCAACCGGACGATCAAGCTGTACGGAAACGCATCGATCTCCGCGGCGACGCTGTCACTGACCCACAGCGTTCTCGATCTGGGCGACACAGGCGATTCCACGGTTTTCTACACTCTCTCCTGGACCTCGGCTTCGACGGAGATCTTGATCGAGATGGCGGGCCATCTCGCAAAAGGAACCACGGACGCCGACGGCTGGGGCCCCGGCCAGGGGATTAGCTCGATTCAGGGAGGGCCCTCGCACATCAGCATGCGCCAACTGGACGGCTCCTCGACCGGCGGTCAGGACAACTCGATCAGCGCGGCGGAAGTCGCTCCCGCGCAGACCGCGACTCCGACGTCCACGCCGACGTCCACCGCCACACCGACCGTCACGGAGACTCCCGTCGGGGTGCCCACCGAGACTTCCACGCCGACCGCCACGGCGTCACCGACGCAGACGCCGACCGCGACGCCGACTCCGACGGGGCCCGCGATCACGGCGACGCCGACACCTGTACCGCCCGGTCCCTCAGCCACCCCGACCGCTCTGCCCGGAGTCGCGACCGCGACCGCAACCGGTACTCCAACGGTCGTATCGGGCGCTATCCCAACTCTGTCCGTCGGCATGCTCGCTCTTCTGGCGGTCGCCCTGTCCGGCCTCGGTTTCCTGCTGACGCGCCGCGCCTAGTCGGAGGAGTTCGGGCCTTCGTGACGGCACTGAAGCCGCCGGTTCCTCACGCGGTCCTGTTTTCCTGAAGCCTTCGCGCGATCCTCGTCGCAAGCCGCCGCGGCGAGATGCGCGCGCCGGCCGCGAGGATCCGGTTCGCAAGGCCCGGCACCACGACGCGCTTTCCACGCAGAGCTCCTTCCCATCCTGCGCGCGCGACGGTCGCCGCCTCGAGAACGAGAGGTCCGCGGAACAGCGGAACGTCACCGAACCCTGCTTTGGCCTGAAACTCGGTCAGCGTCGGACCCGGGCAGAGCGCCGTTGCGGTCACGCCGGTGCCGCGCAGCTCTTCGTCGATCGCTTCGGTGAACCAGAGGACGTAGGCCTTGGTCGCGTAGTAGACGGCCATGAGCGGCCCGGGTTGAAAGGCCGCCGTCGAGGCGACGTTCAGAATCCGGCCGCGCCGCCGCCGTACCATTCGCTCGACGCAGAGCTTCGTCAACTCGGTGAGCGCGAGGACATTCACGCGAATGGTCTCGAGCTCCTTCTCGAGGGGCGTCTCCGAAAACAGCCCGTGGACGCCGAGCCCGGCAGCGTTGACGAGGATCTCGATCGGTCCGCGCCGCTCCTCGGCTTCGTGGACGACCTGCGCCGCGGAGACCGGCTGCGCGAGGTCGGCCGCCACGACTTCCGCCACGACCCCGTATCGCGCGGTGAGCTCGCCCGCCAGCTCCTCCAACCGATCGCGCCGGCGCGCGACGAGAACGACATCGCGCCGATCTTTCGCAGCGAGTCTCGCCAACTCCCGTCCAATTCCGCTCGACGCTCCGGTGACGAGAGTCGTACCGGGCATGATCGGTCGAGTGAACGATCTATCTCGCGCCGGCGCGCGAAGAGTCAGCGGCGTGCGCGGGAGCTTGCGGAAGGGCTGCGACCGGCTGGATAAGCCTTCGGGGCTTGACGACGTATGTCCACGCGTTCGCGAGCTCCGCTTTCCACCAGCGCAACAGTCCGTGGGCGAGCATCACGAGAAAGGCGCTGCGCACGGAAAAGCCGACGAAACCGGGCCGCCGGCCCGCATTGTGGTTCCCGTAGATTCCGAGCGCCATCTTCCGTTTCGCGATCGCGGTCAGTCGTCGGGTGTAGAAACGGATCGGATAGAAGCCGACCTCGGCGCCGTCCTGGTAGAAAGGGGGCATGCCTAGACGGTCCGCGCTCCAGCGGTAAATCGGCATCACGGCGGCCGCGTAGTAGAGCGATGTATCGAGAAGGAACGCCGCGGTCATCGTGTCGTAGTCCCCCATGACGTAGTACTTGTCGCGGTAGATCGACTCGTAGAAGTAGTTGAAGAACCGCGCGTACTTCCGGTTGTGCTCGTCGTACGAACGGGCCATCTCTTCGGGAGGTTCGCCGCCGAGAGCACGCCGTATGAGCTCGACCCGCGTGTGAACGGAGAACGCCATCTGGTCGAGACCCGGAGAGTAGAACGGATCGAGAAAGCCTCCGGCGTCTCCAACGCACGTCCACCCCGGCCCGATGAACCGATCGACGAAATACGGCAAGTGGCCGTAGAACCGGCAGTCCTCGGCGATCGGCTCCGCATGCTCGAGAAGCTCGCGCGTCAACGGGTTCGTGTCGAGAAACCGCGTCAGCTTCTCGAGAGGCGTCTTTCCCTCGGGAGTGACGAGTCGTTTGTCCCAGACGAGTCCCACGCTCGTCTCACCGCCTTGAAGCGGAATGAACCAGATCCAGTAGCCCCAGCCGTTGAAGTGATTCGTGGCGAGGCGCCGCGAGGCGAGAACCGCGCGGGCGTAGGGATCGGCGGGGTCGGTGCCCGCGACCTCGACGCCGTCCAGATCCTTGACGCCGCGGTACCGGACCCAGATCGCGGACGTCGGGTGCGACTCGATCGGTGTAACCCCGCCACGCTTTCGAGCAAGCATCGCGTGGCGGCC